>CABRZL010000010.1 GCA_902475435.1 uncultured Eubacteriales bacterium
GACCCGGGCCATCCATATCCGGGTTTTCCGTATTTGGACAAGCCGCATCCGGCGCACCCTCGTCTGGCACATCAGGTTCTGGGAGACGGGGCGTTTCATAGATGACATACTCCACATCACATCCACGATCTTGCCCTTGTTGTCCCGGAGGCGGTTGCGGACGATGTACCCGGCCTGCTCTAGTTCCTTCAGGGCGGAACTGATGCTGTCCGTGCCCTCCTTGCAGATTTTCGCAAGGCCCCTGGTGGTATAATTCCAGTCCTCCGGCAGGGACAGCATCATGGAGAGCAGTCCCTTGGATTTAAGCGACAGATCCATGTTACGCAGATGGTGGTTGGACATCACTGTATAATTTTGGGTTTTCTCAATGCGGAACACCGCCATATCGAACATCTCCTTTTTTCGGTCTTAAAAAGTGTACGTTTCGGTGGGTTTGTGCCCCTGTATCACCGTCTGGCCTCCCATGAGGGGATATGGGCGGCTTCGTTTGCGCCGCCCACAGACGAAAAATCAGGGGATTTCTCACCCTAAAACGCACACTTGATTTGGGGATAGAAAAAGGGCGGCTGTCATCAAAACAGCCGCCCGATAGGGGGTCTAATACAAGTTATTTGCTATCCGGCAAGCCTGGGAACCATTGATATTACAGGATTTTTTGAAAAGTTCTGTATCGCCATTCGCACCAGAGCGCCGCGGACGTTTTATGTTCGCGGCGACGTTTTTTCTTTTAGAACAAGCATCCTCTGTCTCCTTGTTTTATTACGGCTCCTTTTCCGCATCGAACCCGTTGCTGAGTTTCAATGCGGTTTTTCATTGAAATCTTGAAAGCTATACTCATACATAAAAGAAAGCCCTGGCATTCGGAATGAATACCAGGGCTTTGCGTATGTTGAACTACAAACTGAAACATGAATCTCACGGCTGAATATCTGCGTTTTCCAATATGTTTTCCTTGTGAGGGGTGTTTGATTACGCTTTATTTATGATAAAGCCGATTGATTTCATATTGGGGTTCACAGCTTACATTGATGCCAAGACGGCGGAGCAGCGATTCATCTTCTTCACTGAGAATCACGGAAAAATGCGCATCACTGCCTGCAAGGCCCGAAAGCTGTTCCTTGGCCAGCTGGGCCAGGGGATTGGTTAACGCAGAGATGGTCAGCGCCATAAGCACCTCGTCCGTATGAAGACGGGGATTTCGATGAAGCAGATAGCGGGTTTTGAGATCGCAAATTGGCTCCAGCACTTGGGCAGAGATCAGATCAAACTGGTCGGCGATTCCGCCCAGAGCTTTGAGTGCATTGAGCAGCAGTGCGGATGCGGCACCTAAAGTTTCAGAAGTTTTGCCGGTAATTACCCGACCGTCAGGAAGGACCATAGCGCCGGCGGGAGCACCGGTAGTTTTGGCTTTCAGAAGCGCGGCGGATACGGCGGGACATAGCTCCGAGGTAACACCGGCCTGATTCATAAGCAGTTCCAGTTTGCGGATTGGCTCATCGTCGCACTTGCCCTGGATACGGTCCACACAGGCCGTATAGTACCGGCGGAGAATCTCCATTTTGGAGGCCGCCCGGCAGACGTCGTCGTTCACAATACAGTATCCCGCCATATTGACGCCCATATCTGTGGGGGAGTGATAGGGGGATGTCCCTTGAATTTTTTCAAAAATTGCATTGAGAACAGGGAAAATCTCTACGTCTCGATTGTAATTTACAGCGGTTGTTCCGTATGCCTCCAGGTGGAAGGGGTCGATCATGTTCACGTCATTGAGATCGGCAGTGGCGGCTTCATATGCCAGGTTTACAGGATGTTTCAGAGGAAGATTCCAAATTGGAAATGTTTCAAATTTAGCATATCCCGCAGTAACGCCCCGTTTGTGTTCGTGATAGAGTTGAGAGAGGCAGGTAGCCATTTTACCGCTGCCAGGGCCCGGGGCGGTTACAACAATCAGGGAGCGGCTGGTTTCAATGTAGTCGTTTTTTCCCAACCCTTCGTCGCTGACGATATGGGGAACATCAGACGGGTACCCGGCGATGGGGTAATGCCGATAGCAGCGGATTCCAAGGGAGGTAAGACGTTTTAGGAAGGCGTTGGCGGCGGCCTGACCGTTGCAGCGAGTCATCACCACGCTGCCTACATAAAGGCCAAGGCTGCGAAAAATGTCGATCAATCGCAGTACGTCTTCGTCATAGGTTATGCCCAAATCCCCGCGAATCTTATTTTTTTCGATATCAGCCGCATTGATGGTTATGACAATCTCCACATCGTCTCGCAGCTGCTGTAGCATCCGGATTTTGCTGTCTGGCTGAAATCCGGGCAGAACACGGGAAGCATGATAATCGTCAAAAAGCTTCCCGCCAAACTCCAGATACAGCTTGCCGCCAAAGGCTTCAATGCGCTTTAAAATCTGTTCTGACTGGGTTTTCAGGTATTTTTGATTATCAAATCCAATTTCTTTCATACATCCCGCTCCTCTTTTTTCGATTAGTATAACATATTTTGTCTTGTTTTGGAAGCACAAACAGCGGAAGAACCGGAGGGAAGTTGGACGATGCTGATGGAATTCAGGTCACGACGGGTGACAAATCTGGGAATCTGTGATATGATATTTTAAACTGAGCGCAGAGGAGGAATGGTGATGACGGAGGTTGTGGCGGCTCTGATTTGGCAGGGAGATCGTTTTTTGATTTGTCAGCGTCCGGCCCATAAAGCACGAGGGCTTCTTTGGGAGTTTGTAGGTGGCAAGGTGGAGCGGGGAGAGACCAAGGAAGCGGCGCTTCAGAGAGAGTGCCGGGAAGAGCTGAATATTGACGTGACGGTCGGGACGCTATTTATGGAACTGGTCCATGTGTACCCGGATTTGACGGTGCATTTGAGCCTTTATCATGCCTCTATCGCATCAGGAACTCCGCAAAGGCTGGAGCACAATGACCTTCGATGGATTACAACAGACGAGATCCCTCTGTATGAGTTTTGCCCTGCGGATCAGGAGATTTTGGAACGGCTCATGAAGTATCGAGGGGCATAGAGATGCCCTGTTTTTCCTGTACTGTCTGTGTGGACTCTTAAAAATTGAATATGTTAGGGATCTCTCCAATACCGGATGTTTATAGAACAGTATAACAAAGGACTGCCGCAATGCGGCAGTCCAATTTGATATAGGGATGTGTGTTAATCTTTGAGGATTTCCATGGCCTCGTCCCGGTAGCAGTCCATGAGATAGGGAATACCGGTAACTTTGGCGCATTCTTCCGTAAGGCTCATCAGTTCTTTCCGAGAGATCGCGGGGATGCTGAAGCAGCGGGCGCCAGCCATGAATTGCTGGAGGCCTACCTTGAGCTTGTCGGCGTAGCTGTAAATGCCGATGGCGCCCAGCGGAATCTTGCCAATTTCATCAGCGCCCACCAGATCTTTGACCCGTTCATAGCTGACGAAGATCTCTTCCGGTGTGGAACCGTATTCGGAAACAGACTTGGGCAGGTTGCCGTCCTTGAGCCACTGAGCGCAGTTCTTGCCGACCATGCCGGGAATCATCAGCGCGCGGCCCATACATACGGCCTTGGTGTAAGGAGCGCCCAGAGCCAGGGCCTTAAACACGCCGTCTTCAGAGCTGAAGCCGCCGCCGAAGGCCAGATCCGGAACCCGTTCGCCCTGCTTTGTAAGAATCTCGGCAAATTCATAGGCAGCACTGTGGAGATACAGGCTGGGAATGCCCCATTCTTCCATCATGCGCCAGGGACTCATGCCAGTGCCACCGGAAGCGCCGTCAATGGTTAAGAGGTCAATATGATATTTAGAGCACCACTTGATGGCCTGGGCCAATTCCTTCAGGCTGTAGGCGCCGGTTTTCAGGGTGATGCGTTTGAAGCCCAGCTTGCGGAGACGCTCCACTTCGGAAGCAAAGCTTTCTTCAGAAATGAAGCCCAGACGGCTGTGCCGTTCGAACTCTTTGATTGCGCCATCCTGGAATGCCTTTTGATTGACGGGATCAGAGGGATCGGGAGTGACGATGTAGCCGCGCTTTTGCAACTCCAAGGCGCGCTCCAGAGAACCGATTTTAATTTCACCGCCGATACATTTTGCGCCCTGGCCCCATTTGAGCTCGATGGTTTCAATGCCGTGCTTATCCAGGATGTACTCTGCTACGCCCAGGCGAGTATCTTCCACGTTCATTTGAACCAGAATCTCGCCATAGCCGCGGTGATAGCGGCGATATGTTTCGATACGGCGATCCATATCGGGGGCTTTTGTGATAAGACCGTTTGCGCCGCGCTCCAAAAGCGGATCAATGCCGCAGACGTTCTCGCCGCAGACGATGGTAATGCCGGAAATGGCTGCGCCTACCGCAAAGTGTTCCCAGTTTTTCCGGGCAATCTCGGTAGAACCAAGCGCGCCGGTAAACACGGGCACGGACATTTTCACTTTTTTGTCCCAACCGTATTCAGTTTCTGTGGAAACCTTGGAAAATAGGGCTGTGTCGGGACCTGCTTCCACGCCGTCGGGGAGACCGCGGCCGCCCTGCGCATAGCCCTGGATGTTCAGATGAGAATAATCGATCGGATAATCCTTGTCACCACCAGCAGTGACATCTCCGAAGGGACCGGGATAGATAAGTTCCCGTCCACGGAACGTGGCCTTAAATACCTCACAGCCGCCCTTACATCCGTCGATACAACGGGAACATAGACCGCTGGAAGGCACCACATTGCGGGAGCGGTTGACGCTTCTGGTAGCGTCATTGGCATTTGGTGTTTGCAAATTCATAGATCAAACCTCCTTTGGTGTCGGCTCCATTGTACCAAAGAAAGTTTGTGCTGTAAACAAGAAAATGCATGAATTTATAAGATAACTTGCAGGAAAAATTGCAGCGGGCCAAAAACCCGCTGCAAAATCCTGCTTTTTGACTGGTTAAAGGCCATATCTGTAAAATCATAAATTAGCCTGCACCCCAGCCGCCGTCTACCAGCAGAATATCCCCATTGACATAGCTGGAATCGTCGCTGGCCAGGAACAGGGCCGCTGAAGCGATTTGTTCTGCAGAACCGGGGGCAGGCGCTGCAGCCAGTACATTTTTCACGCGTCCATAACCGAACGCGTTGGGCATACCCATGGAATTGGAGATCTCGGTATTGATACCGCCGGGCGCAATGGCGTTGCAGCGAATCCCTTCGGGTATATACATATAGGCAGTGTTTTTGGTGAGAGAGATCACTGCGGCTTTAGAAGCACAGTATACTGCGCCGGCACAAGTCCGCATGCCGCCCAGGGAGGCTACATTGATAATATTGCCGCCGCCTCCCTGCTGCTGAAAGACCTGGACCGCTTTCCGCATGGTATACATGGGACCGAACACGTTGATCTGGAAGACCTGCTCCATTTTTTGATTGGTGGCGTCGCCGATGGGACTCATATCATCCATAACGCCTGCATTATTTACTAGAATATCGAGGCGGCCAAAGGACTTGATTGCCTGAAGAATGGCGCCTTCGCAATCCTGCTCTTTTGAAATGTCCCCGGCATAGGGGACAACCGTTCCGGCCTGTCCCTCTAATGAGGCGGCCAGCTCATCCAGCCGTGCTTTTCTGCGGGCGACTGCAACTACATTGGCCCCTTCTTTCACAAACAGTTCGACGATGGCTTTTCCCATACCGGAGGATGCGCCGGTAACTACCACAGATTTTCCCTCTAATTTCATAAAGATAACCTCCATTTAGACAGACGATATTATTTTTATTATAAGGAACAAATGAAATAAAGGCACTGTTAAAACACACAAAAAACACATGAAGTTTTGTGTAAATAAAAAATTCCGACGAGCAGCACCGCTCGTCGGAATGTAAACATGATAGAAAAGAGGGGAGATACTTACCGAAGAACAGCACCCAATGTAGATTCCAGCTTATTTAAAATGTTCGACATAACAGCTCCGGAATCGTTGTCAGTAAGGGTCCGGTCGTCAGCACGAAGTTCCAGAGAGAAGGCCAGGGATTTTTTCCCCTCCGGAATACCCTTGCCCCGATATACGTCGAAGAGCTTCACTGATCGCAGCAGTTTGCCGCCCGCGCTTTGGATGCAGGCTTCCACTTCCGCAACAGTCAGGGCTTCATCGCAGACAACGGCAATATCCCGTTCCACTGCCGGATAGCGGGGCAGAGGATGGTAGAGATTCTCGGGTGCCAGAAGCGTCAGAAGGGTTGTGAAATTCAGTTCTGCACAGTATACCTCGCCGTCAATGCCATAATTGGCAGCTACCAGAGGATGCACCTGACCGAATACGCCGATTTCCACGCCGCCTACGGTAAGTTTCGCGCAGCGGCCGGGATGGTAGGACGGGTTGTCCGTCACAGCGGTATAGGTCCGTGTTTGGGCGTTGAGAGCCCGCAGGATTGCTTCGATTTCCCCTTTCATTGTGAAGAAGGTTTCGCTGGCGCCATAGGTGCCAAGGGTCAGAATGACATCTTCCTTTGGAAGGTCTTGGCCTTCTATGGGAAGATAGACTTTGGCCAGCTCATAGAGCTTGGCAGCCTTGTTCCGGTAGGCGTTATTTCGGGACAGCGTGTCCATCATGCAGGGCAGGGTAGTGGTGCGCATAATGGAGGTGTCCTCTCCCAGGGGGTTGATGATCCGAATCACGTTCCGTAAAGGACTGTCCTTGGGCAGACGAATTTGATCGAACATGGCAGGGCTGCCAAAGGAGTAGGTGAGGATCTCGCTATAGCCCATGCCTCTGCAAATAGAACCCGTGAGGTTCTGCTTTTTCTGGGTGTCCGTGTAGCCGCCCTGAGCGGTGGCGCCTCGGAACATGGTTACTGGAATTTTGTCATAGCCATACATCCGGGCCACTTCCTCCGCCACGTCTGCCATATAGTGGATGTCAGTGCGCCAGGAGGGTACGTGCAGCATATTGCCTTCCAGAGTAAAGCCCAGACGAGTCAGCAGTGATACCATTTCGTCGCTGGAGAGATTGGTGCCCAGAAGGCTGTTTATTTTCTCAGGCTGGAAGGCCACCTCAACCGGCTGGGGCACGTAATTCAGTACGTCGATGATGCCGTCCATGACGTCGCCTGCTCCCAGCAGTTCCACCAGTTCGCAGGCGCGCTGAACAGCGGGATAGGTGCTCAGAGGATTGAGACCTTTTTCGTATTTGGAGGAAGCGTCGGTGCGCATGCCCAGAGCGTTGGCAGTTTGCCGGATGCAGGTGCCGTCGAAATTGGCGCATTCAAAGACTACGTCAGTGGTAGTGTCTAAAATCTCAGAGTTCATGCCGCCCATAATACCGGCCAGGCCGATGGCACGGTCACTGTCGGCGATGACCAGCATTTTATCGGTAAGGGTGTGCTCGTTCCCATCCAGTGTTGTGAGGGATTCGCCGTCCTTGGCGCGGCGAACCACAATCTTGCCGCTGCTCACATAGCCGTAGTCGAAAGCATGCATGGGCTGACCATATTCCAGCATCACATAGTTTGTAATATCTACGATGTTGTTGATGGGACGTACGCCGAGGGCGCGGAGACGCTGCCGGAGCCATTTGGGCGAGGGAGCGATTTTGACATTGGTGACCATCCGGGAGGTGTATCGGGGGCACAGATCAGGATCATCCACCTCAACCTCCAGCCGGTCGAATATGGAGCCGGCGTCAGAGCCTTTTACCTGTGGTTCATGGAGCGTAAGCGGACGGTCAAAAGTGGCCGCGGCCTCGCGGGCAATCCCGATGATGGAGTAACAGTCGGTGCGGTTGTTGGTGATCTCGAATTCTACCACGCTGTCGTCGGTGCCAATCACCTCGTTGATATCCTGGCCTACATGGATATCGGGTTCCTCCAAAATGAAAATGCCGTCTTCTAT
This sequence comes from uncultured Eubacteriales bacterium, assembly GCA_902475435.1. Taxonomy (GTDB): domain Bacteria; phylum Bacillota; class Clostridia; order Oscillospirales; family Oscillospiraceae; genus HGM13006. The sequence continues at coordinate 7,846 of CABRZL010000010.1, forward strand.
GGCATAGGGGAAATCATTCTTGGTCAGTCCCAGCTCTTTGAGGGAACAAAGCATGCCGTTGGAGACTTCGCCCCGGAGCTTTCCTTTGGTGATATGAACGCCGCCGGGAAGATAGGAGTTGTGTTTGGCCACAGGAACCATGTCTCCCTGCTTTACATTTTGCGCGCCGGTGACAATTTGGACAGGTGCGTCCTCACCCACATCCACCTGGCAGATCCACATATGGTCGGAATTGGTGTGGCGCGTGATTTCAAGTACCTTTCCGACGACGACATTTTTAATCTCAGCGGAAAGAACGGTTGTGGTTTCTACTTTGGTGCCGGACATGGTCATGGCGGCGTCAAATTCGTGATCGCTTGCATCAATTGTTACATATTCATTGAGCCATTTTCTCGAAATATTCATGTTTCATCCGCTCCTTTCATCAGAACTGGTTGAGGAACCGCACGTCGTTTTCAAAGATGAGACGCAGGTCGTTGATGTTGAACCGGTTCATTGTCATGCGCTCTACGCCGCAGCCAAAGGCGAAGCCGGAGTAGACCTCTGGGTCGATGCCGCAGCCCTCCAGAACCTTGGGGTGTACCATGCCGGCACCCAGGATTTCAATCCAGCCCTCGCCGTGGCAGGTGGGACAGGTGCGGCCGTCTACAGTGCCGCTGCCGCTGCACTTAAAGCACCGGACGTCCACCTCGCAGGAGGGTTCGGTGAACGGGAAATGATGGGGGCGAAAACGGACCACGCTCTCCTCTCCATAAAGGAGCTTTACCATCTGGGTGAGGCTGCCTTTCAGATCGGCCATTGTGATGCCCTTGTCGATGACCAGACCCTCCATCTGGTGGAACATAGGGCTGTGGGTGGCATCTACTTCGTCCTTCCGGTAAACCCGGCCGGGGGAAATGATACGAATAGGGGGCTTTCTGGTTTCCATGACCCGGACCTGCATCGGGGAGGTCTGGGTGCGGAGCAGCACCTTATCGTCCTCTGTAGTATAGAATGTGTCCTGGCGGTCCCGGGCAGGATGGCCGGCCGGGGTGTTGAGCTTGGTAAAGTTATAACTCTCAAGCTCCACTTCCGGGCCGTCCACCACATCAAAGCCCATGCCGATAAAGATTTCTTTCATCTCGTCCAGTACGATGGACATGGGGTGGCGGTGGCCCAGAGGAATTTCCACGCCGGGCATGGTCACATCCAACGCCTCAGATCGAAGTTTCAGATCCATGGCCATCGCTGCTAGCGCTTCTTTTTTGCGCTCCAATTCTTTTTCAAGCGTAGCTCGAACCTGGTTGGCGAGCTGTCCCATGACGGGACGTTCTTCCGGAGAAAGGGAACCCATCTTCTTCAGTACGGCGGTAAGTTCCCCCTTTTTGCCCAGAAACTTGACCCGGAGGGATTCCAGCTCCTGGGGCGCGTTTGCAGAGGCAAATGCCTCCAGCGCCTTTTTTTCAATGGCTTCCAGCTGCTGTTTCATAGTGTAGTCTCCTTATCTCAAATGTAATATACAGCGAAGGGAATTGGTGTTCATGCAATATGGGTTTTTATGACTGCTTTACAAAAAAATAAGCCCCTCGTCCACATAGGGGACGAAAGACTGCTCTTCCGCGGTACCACCCGCAATTCGCCTCTGACAAGGCGCTCTCTTCATGGATAACGGCACAACCCGGCACGTCCTACTATTAAATATGTTCAGACGGCAGCTCCTGGGGGAAAGCCCTCGTCCGCATGCAGGCGGTTTCCAGCGTCCCGCCCTCTCTTTGGCATGCAACGGATTTCAGACAACCCGATCATCGCAGTTTTCTTCATGATATAGGGATCATAGCACAGAATTTATAAACTTGCAACATAAAAATTGACGAGGCCAGAAAAATAGAATATAATAACAAAATACAGCCGAAATCAGGCCGTAAATACTGTGAAAATTGAGGGTACGTTATGTTTGAAGACGATATTTTTGTAGAGGAAATGGTGGTTCGGCGGAAAACTGCGCTGAATTTTCTGCTGAGTATATTGATTGTTGTGGTTGCGTTGGCTTTGTCTTTGCTGATTTGGCTGGTGGTGCCGTTTATCAACAGCGTATTGATCCTCATAGTGCTCTTTGCGGCCTATCTGTGTATTCGATTTCAGTATGTAGAATTTGAATATTCCTTTACCAATGGGGATTTGGACGTGGATAAAATTATGGCCAAGCGTAAGCGTAAGCGTGTGTTGGAGATCAATCAAAAACAGATCCGGGTTATGGCGCCCTACACAGCGGAGTATGAATCTGAGACGAAAGATTATAAGGTGTCGGAAGTATTGGATTTTTCTTCCTCCAAAAATGCGGCGGGCCGTTGGTTTCTGATCTATGAGAGAAGAGAGAGCGGATATGGCTTTGTGGTGATCCAGCCTTCCAAGCGGTTGCGGGAGGCCATGCAGAAATATCTGCGCTCTCGCATGAAGGGGATGGAAGCATGAAATTTGCGGGCGGATCCGCCATGCGGGAAATGGACCGGTATACAATAGAAAACATCGGGATTCCTGGACAAACCCTGATGCTCCGGGCGGCGCGTGGTGCGGCTGAGGCCGCCGCCGGGATGCTGCCGGATGGGGGACGGGTTCTGGTGCTTTCTGGAAGCGGCAACAATGGCGGAGACGGGATTGGAATGACGGCCCTGCTGCTGGAGAACGGGTACGAAGCGGTCTGCGTTATGGTGGGGAACGAAACGAAGCTCTCTGCGGACAGCGTTGCAATGCGTCAGCGGCTGGAGCAGACAGGGGGAAGGCTCCTTCCCTATACGGGGCCTGAGATTCTCGATGGCAACTGGGATCTGATTGTGGACGCCCTCTTTGGCACTGGCCTATCCAGGCCCATTGCCGGAAAATATGCAGAGCTGATTGCCGCAGTGAACGCGAAGGATGTTCCGGTGCTTGCCTGCGATATTTCCAGCGGAATTCACGCAGATACCGGCGAGATCTTGGGCTGTGCGGTTCGGGCTGATACAACCGTCACCTTCCATCTGCCCAAAACGGGGCAGCTGCTTCCGCCGGGGACGGAATATACCGGTAGATTATTGGTTCACGATATCGGTATTCCGGAAGAAGCCCTGGAGCGGGTGAAACTGGATGGAACCTATGTAACGGAGGAATTGGTCCGTTCCTGGCTTCACAAGCCCAGCCTGGAGAGCCACAAGGGCGATTTGGGCAAGGTGCTGCTAATCTGCGGGTCTACAGGATTCACAGGGGCCGCAGCTCTGGCAGCGAGGGCCGCACTTCGTACCGGCGCCGGGCTGGTATATTTGGCGGTGCCAGAGCCTGTATATCCCATTTTAGCTTCTAAGCTGGATGAACCGGTGGTGTTTCCAATGCCGGCCAGCGGAAACGGCCGGTTCTCCCGCATCGGCGTGCCGGAGCTTCAGGAGCGGCTGAAAGATGTGGATGCATGTCTGGTTGGCCCCGGTATGGGACAGTGCTATGATACCGAAGAAGTGGTCTACGGGATTTTGGAAGAGGCAAAATGTCCGGTTGTTTTGGATGCCGATGGCATAAATGTGCTGGCGGGACATATAGATAGATTGGACAAGGTCTCAGTCCCCGTGGTACTGACGCCCCATGCAGGAGAATTCCGACGGATTGGCGGCGATCCCGCGAAAAACCGTATGGATGCTGCCAGAGAAATGGCGGAACGCACGGGGGCGGTTATTGTACTCAAAGGGTACCGTACCGTGGTGGCGGGGCCAAATGGAGAAATTTATGTCAACTCCACCGGAAATCCCGGTATGGCCACCGGGGGCAGCGGCGATGTGCTCTCCGGCATTCTTACCTGCCTTTTGGGGCAGGGGATGGAGCCGGTACAAGCGGCGGCAGCGGCGGTGTGGCTGCATGGCGCCGCGGGGGACAGATGCGCTGCACGGTTGGGAATCCGCAGCATGCTGCCTACGGATATAATTGGGGCTTTGTCCGAAATTCTCAGATAACGGAGGACAAACCTGTGCGGCTAAAGACTGCCGTACCAATGATGCTGCTGCTCCTGCTGTGCGCCTGCGGAGCGGCGAAGGAGTCGGCGCAGACCCCGGTGAGTTTTCGTACTGCTCTGACCAGTGCCGGCCAGTGTAATTTTACGCTGGAACTGACCGCGGATTACGGGGATTATATCCGGGAATTTACGCTGCAATGTTCTGGGGACGTAGACGGCGACACATCGTTGACGGTCATGGCGCCTGAAATTGCCCAAGGAGTTACCGCGACTGTGAGTGGTGAGGATGCAGCGGTATCCTATTCGGATACAGTCTTGGCTGTAGAGAATTTTGAGAGCCGTGCAATATCGCCTATGGCGGCGCCGTATCTCCTGACAAAAGCCTGGAGTGAGGGATATATTGAATCTTGCGGCGTGGACGGTGATTGGGAACAGGTCCATTACCTTTTAGGTTATGGAGGCAAGCAGTTGGAAATTGTCACCTGCTTTGCGGGGCAAGAGCCTCAGTGGGCGGAAATTTCGGACGGAGAAAATATTCTGATCTCCTGTGAGATCAGCGAGTTTACGTTACAAAAGAAGGCAGAACAACATGACGAAAATCAAGAAGATGCTGAAACGGACATGGGCGGAGGTGAATCTGGACAACCTGGCGCATAATGTCAAAATCCTGCGGGAATCCCTCCCGGATGGCTGTCGGTTTCTGGGTGTAGTAAAAGCGGATGCCTATGGCCATGGGGCGGTATCTGTGGCCCGGGAATTGGAAAACCTGAACGCGGAATACCTGGCAGTATCCAATTATGAAGAAGCGTTGCAACTTCGGCGGGCGGAAATTCATCTGCCTATCTTGATTCTGGGCTACACTCCGGCGGAGTTTGCCCGGGAAGAGGCGGCGCTGCATATTACACAGGAGGTTCACAGCCTCGATTATGGACAAGCGCTTTCCGAAGCATTGATGGGCAGCGGCCAGACACTGAATATCCATATGAAGATTGATACCGGGATGAGCAGGTTGGGATTCTTTGCCTATGACCGGCCGGAAACAATTTCGGAACTGACGGAGCTCGATGCGCTTCCGGGGCTTCACACGGAGGGAATCTTTATGCATTTTGCCGTGTCGGATACGCCAAGTCAGGATGCATATACGCAGCTCCAGTACCACCGATTTTTAGAGGTGGTTAAAGCTCTGGAGGAGCGGGGGATTTCTCTGGAACTGGTTCATTGCGCCAATAGTGGAGCGACCATTGCGTATCCCCAGTTTGCTCATGATATGGTGCGTCCCGGTATCGCCACATATGGCCTGAGTCCTTCCGTTGAACTGCGGGGAAGGAAGGATCTCCGTCCTCTGATGAGCTTGAAGACTACCATCTCTGCCATACGACCTTTTGCACCGGGGATTACCGTGAGCTATGGGAGAACCTATGAAACACCGGATCACCGGGTGATTGCCGTATGCCCCATTGGTTATGCGGATGGTCTGCCCCGGCGGCTGAGCGGAGCGATACACTTTCTGCTCCATGGAAAGCGTATCCCTGTGGTGGGCCGGATCTGCATGGATATGTGTATGGTGGACGTCACGGATGTACCGGAAGCGTCGGTAGGGGATACGGTCACAGTGGTAGGGACTGATGGCCAGGAAACCATTACCTGGGACGACTGGGCTGACCAGCTCGATACGATTTCCTATGAGCTGCTCTGTGGCATCAATAAACGTGTGCCGCGGCTGTATTTCAAAAAAGGGGAGCTAGTGGATACGCTCCAATATATTGTTTGAGACTGGACTTTCAAAGCATCTGCCAAATGGCAGGTGCTTTTTCATTTTGATGTAAAAAATGGTAATTCAATGGTTGCAGAAAGGTTAAAAATATGTTATAAATGAGTAAAAGGAATGAGTTTCCATTTGTCCATGGAAGGAGGAATATACTATGAGGACATGGAGAAAACGAACACTTAGTATATTGCTTGCAACAGTTTTAGCAATATCTTCAATGCCTACAATTGCGATTGCGGACGGAGAAACAATAAATGGTGCAGGGTACACTATGGAGCAGGGGGAGGATGCTCCGGTTCCTGCCTCAGAGCCTTCGGATCAAACGGCGACAAGTGTCACAACAGAACCAACGCCGTCGCCGGAGACGTCACCAGTGACCAGTACGGAACCGACGCCGTTGCCCAGTACCGAACCATCGCCGGAACTATCAGGAGTGACCAGTACGGAGCCGTTGCCGGAGGCCTCGCCAGAACCAAACGCAGAGCCAACGGATACGTCGGTAGATATGTCTGAGATCATCGCGGCGCATGTGGCGTGGGAGCCAAAACAGGCGGAGCAGGCCGCCGGTGAAACAGCAGAGGTTACATTATCCGTATCCCTGGAGCCGGAAAACAACGCCGGAGTTCGGACCATGAAATTGGCGATTCGACTGACTGAGGAGGAGTTTGCGCTGCTCCAACAGAAATCGCTGGAAAATGCCGGGATTTCTGTGGAGCAGGAGGCAGACGGCAGCGTGATCCTGCGTGTGGAGCTGAATATAGAACATCCGTTGTTAGAAGCAGAACTGGAGTTTTTAGCAGAGGATACGTTAAAAGAGGAGACATCTGTTGATGTGACGGATGAAGATATTACAGTAGAGCTTTTGGACGACGCAGAAGAGTCTGTAAATGCGAAAACGGAGATTCAATGTGAAAAATTGACCATTTACCCATTAGAACCTGAGGTTCAATATGGGGACGAGGTGACACTGACCGTTCTTTGGATAGATGGCGGCAATCAGGATAGTCGGCCAGAAGTTAAAGATTATCTGCCGGAGCTGGCCTTTTCCGCGGACGGTGGAGAGACCTTTACAGCACTGGCACAGGAAAATCTTTCCGAAGTTGGATTGACGGCAATGCCGGAAATTCAGACGAGCGTCTCAGACGATCGCTGGACGTTCACAGTGGAGGCAGGCGTACTTCCGGTATGGATTCCGTCGAGCAATGAAGCGACGTCAGAGGGAATTACACTTCAGTGGGTGCTTCGGCCAGCAGAGATTTCCGGATATCAAATACTTACACCGAAAGAAGCTTTAGAAGCCGGATTTTCAGAAAATTGGTGCTATTTTATGGAAAAAAGCTCCTCATTAGCGGCTAATGAGGAGTCGGCGGCACAACCGCCGACTATAATCCCTGGCGACATCAAAAACGAGACGTGGAACGTCCAGTGGTTGGATAACAACAATTCCAGCGGTATAAGACCGTCAACACGTCCAGAAGGAACCATAAGATTCCAAATTGAGAATGGGCCTGTTTATGAGCTAAATGAAGAAACTATGGGGCTGCTGGGACTGGAAGCACTCCCTGAAGTGACGTATCCTGAAAATTCCAGCGGGTTTACGTTAACTGCGTCTTTGCCCAGTACGATTACCGTTACATATCAGTCGGAGGAAAAGGAACCGGAGATCAAGACAGTTTCCTGGACGGTAGAATTCCCTGATACAGTGGAGGGGTATGTATTGCAGGAGTCCGAGGTTTCCGGCACTGATTTCTTCTATGTGGAAACCATGGATTTTGTGGTTACCGGCACGTATCATATTGGAGATATTGAGGTGCGCTTAACCGATTCCAACGATATCTATAGACTATTTAAGCTGTATGTTGATGAGGAAGAACAAGGAACACTAGGGGACTGCTGTAGAGATCAGACAGATTTTTACTATAATTTAGAAAACAAAGTCGGTACTATTACGATTTCCGATTTACCAAAGTATCACCAAAGCGGTACGCTGATTTCTTATGCCATTGGAATGGACGGAAGACGTGTAGAAATTGCGGATGAGCTCCAGAACCAGTATCCAGACGATTATATGGAGATCTACTTTGACAATACCAATGTGCCCAATGCGGGGACCTTGACGGATAAGATCTATAATGGCGGCAGCTATGTTCTGACTTTAAAGGGCGAGACGACCTTTGCCGCTACAAAGCTGTGGCTGGATTCCGGTGATGTGGAAAACAGACCCACCGGTACGTTCCAACTTTGGCGCTATCGATTGGGAGAGGGATACTCCACAGCTGCTCCGGCAAAGGGTGAAAACGGAAATTTCATTGAGATAGACCTGATCCCTGAGGCAGATGAGCAACAGACCATTTCGTTTGGTGGTCTGGAAAAGTATGATTCCGATGGCTACCGCTACATCTATGTGGTGCGGGAATATCTTAATTCCACGACGGCCGATGGCGAGGATGCCGCAAACTATGAACAGGTTTTTGGCGAACCCAAAGAATCAGAAGACGGGATTTACTTTGTCGACACCTGGGTAGATGAAACCGGAAAAATTGTGACGGGAACCCATACAGGGAGCCGTCCGATCACCGGAACCAATCTCTATGACGGTGGTACCCTTTGTAACCGTATTACTGACACAGTGGCAACTGCGGCCCGGAAGAATTGGAAAGCAGCGGCATTTGGAGGAGCATTCCAGGATATTTCCGTTGAATTGGGGCTTTTTGTCAGTCATAGAGGGGAAGAAGGATGGTCACCTGCATTAAATGAGAGCGGTAATCAGATCACAGAGACGCTGACCAAATTCCAGACAGAGAGCATCAGCTCAGAAACGCACCAGCGCTCCATGCCAAAATATGACGAATTGGGCCATGAGCTTGTCTATGAGTGGAGAGAGATCGGCGTCTACCAGGGTAAGGATTCCACTAAGAACTTATTGAGAGAAGACGGTACCTTCGTACTGTATCAAGATAATCGTGATATTGTCTATACATCCGAGTCGGAACTTGTGACGATGGAAAATGGGGAAAACATGACGGTTATCACCAACAGTATTTCCAACACGGTATTCTATGATGTGGAAAAGGAGTGGCTCGACGGTGTCGAGCCCAGGGATGTAACCTTTGATATTTGGCGGACAGAGCACGACGGCAGCAGTACCCGCTATGCATCGTTTACGATGAAAACGGATGGAACCGTTGAATTGATTGCATATGCCGGGGAAAACGAGAATGTCGATCAGTCGAACATTGTATTTGACGCGGATGACCCATACCATGCAAGAGTGCTGAATTTACCGGAATTAGACGAAAACGGTATTCAGTATACTTATATTGTGTTGGAGCGCGACAAAGGCCTGCATGATATTGAGCGCTGGCGAGACGAGGATGGCAACTATTATGCGAAACTGATCAATGGTCCTGGCGAAACCAACTATATTTTCGTTCATAAGATCTGGCTGGATGAGTCAGATGTGGTTCACCGCGGGCAGGTGATCCTGAAGGTGTATGATGCGGAAACCGACGAACAGATTAAGGTGAATGGAGAACCGGTTGAAGTAATACTCAACGCCACCAATAGCTGGTATGAGATTGTAAATATTGGTTCAGCGGAGCCTGACAGTGTCTATATTCTGGAGACTCAGGTGGGAGACGTCCAAGTGACGAATCAAGGCGTCGGAGCGGCGGCTACCGCAGAATACAACAATGGAGTCCATGATTATGAGGTGTTTTACGATCCTTGTCAGCAGCAGTTTGGCTACTATTTCTATACTGTGACGAATCGCCGTGTGGGGCAAGAGGATGTCACGGCCAACAAAATCTGGAAGGCCGGCGGAGAACAAAGCGAGCTTCAGAAAGTTATGGAGGAAAACGGTCTGAAATTGGCGTTTCAGGTGAATCTGGTAGATGCGCCGAATGCCAGCTATCAGGTCACAGAAACTGGCGTTGAGGTCGGTTTGGAGGAATATAGCACGATTTCCGGATTCGAGCGGGAACAGAATATTTCCTTTGAAGAGGAGGAAAGCAGCTATGAGTTCAAGGGACTTCCAGCTTACGACCAACATGGCATACGTCTGCACTATCAGGTGCGGGAAATCTGGCTAAACGAGAACAATCAGGAAATTTCCAATGCAGAATTGCAGAGTCAGTATCCAGACGTCTATGAAGTTTGGAAAGAATATACCGCATCCTCTACTTCAGCAGAGGTGATTGAAGAAAATGGGAGCGGAAGGGATCAGCTTACCGTTACATACACCAACCAACGGATAGGAGAGAAGGATATCTTCTGGAGTAAGGTCTGGAAAGATACGTATAGCTTTGCATCGGGGCATCGTCCGGATATTTACTTGGACATCTATCGAGTGGTTCATGATGCCGAAGGAAATCCGGTGACAGAGCTGTACTTGAGGGACTATAAATGGGAGCAGGATGAGAAGGACAGCAATACATTGTGGACGGTAACGCTCCAGGATGTGCGTAAGTATGATGATTACGGCTATGAGATCTTCTACTATGCACTGGAGAAATCCCACATCAATGTGGAGAATTATGACTATCAGCCGGTGCAATATACCCATGATGGAGTAAGCATTGGTACCGCAGAAAAGGTTGAGGATCAGTATCTTGGGGATGGCAGCGCTGCAATCTCTGTGCCCGAAAATGTTAACGTTCGAGGGTTTGGCAGCAATTATGCGCTAAAGGAGAACGGGACGTTTACCAACACCATTGCCAATGTTGTGACCATTGAAGGGCTGAAGATCTGGAGCAATTTGCCCGCTGGTTACAGCGACGAGGATCTCCCGGCCATTCAGGTTAATATCAATCGATATGTAGAAGAAAATGGAAAAATAGTCAAAGATGATGGTGTTGTTGCAACGGTTACCATCAGCAATTGGGGCGAATTGGACAATTACCGTTTTGAAGTTCAGTATGAGGGAGACAATCGGTGGGTTAAGCAAGCGGATGGAACATGGAAATGTGAGCCAAAAGAGCAATCTCAAAGACTGCTGCCCAAATATGATGAGGAGGGAAGGCTTTATACCTACTCATGTGGAGAGATCATCATAAACAGTGATCCGAATAGCTCATTAGGAGATGATCTTTCCGGTGTGTTGTATACCCCCAACATTGCCAATTATTCAATTATCAATCCGTTTGAGAGCCCCAAAGGCGCCCTGAGCGTCAAGAAATTCCTGACTTTGCCGGAAACGCCCAATGAATATCCGGCCGTCACGTTCCAGTTGACGCGGCAGTACTACAGTACGAGTGAAGGGAAGTGGGTCGAAGATACAATCTTCAATGCGGCAAATCATACGGTCACCTGGAGCAGTGCGGAAGTCAAGGCAGCCTATGAGGCGGCAAAAACAGACCAGCCGACTGGGAGCGTGACGCTGGAACAAACGCTGCTGTTTGAAAATCTGGACATCTATTCCCCCAACGGGTACGAGTATCAATACACCGTTACGGAGCGCAAGGAATATTTGGACGGATATGATACCTACTGCGGTTCAGGAGATTTAACTGCGGAAAAGGTGACAGCTGAAGGCGTCTCTGTTTCTAAGTTGGAGCTGACGGAGAACCAGGCTGACAATAGCGGAAGAGACGGATTTGGTCCCACCAGCGAGACGGTTGCAGTGACCGCAACCTTTAAAAATGAACAGCCGGAAGAACAACAGCTTGTCAATTTGACTGGTACGAAGGAGTGGAAAGACAATAACAATCAGTTTGAAATAAGACCGGAGGAAATTACAATCACGCTGTACCGGTCTGCGGACGCACAGCCGGGACAGGATAATGCGGTAGCCGAGGAAGAAGTTACGCTTGAAAATGGCCAGCTGACTTGGGAGAATACCAACACAGACACTTGGACCTATAACATTAAGGATTTGGAATGCTATGCGGACAATGGAATGCCTTGGAAATATCGGGTACAGGAAACAGTGCCGACGGGGTATTCCGCCAGCAACAACGGCAGCGTGACCGGTACGCTGAATCAAGATGAGACGACATATAACATGTCTACACTGACCAATACGCAGCAGAATACCACGGTCACCTTCCAGAAAAAATGGGTGAACCAGAGTGGAGCTGCCATTACCCACGATTATCTGGGACTGGATCTGACGGTGAACTTTAAGCTCCAGGTACGCACTGATGGTGCAGCGACATGGGAAGACGCCAGCGAATTTTTTAAGGATTATCCGGGTGAGGCCTTAAAAGATGAGAGTTTCACCAGATCTATCACCGGGAAACTCACACAGACGGGCTGGAGTGGAAGCGTGATGAGTTTGCCGCAGTATGTGAAAATCAACGGCAACGTGACGAAGCTGCAATACCGAATGGTTGAGACCTCAGTGGAATATGCGGACATTGAGCAGACTTATACCGTTGAAGATGCAGCTGATGGAAATTCTTATACCTATAAAATTAATCCTGAAATTGATAATGGCGGCCTGTTTGACGCCTATTATGGCGATTCGGGAAGCCAATCCAGCACCAGTAACATCCATCAGAATAAGCTGCCCACCGTGTCTATGACAGTGACGAAGAAATGGGAGGGCGATGAAAATAACGCATATGGGGCCCGGCCTGCCAACGGCAGCAGCGGCTGGAGGGTAAGTTTTGTGATCCAGCGGTCCAGCGATGGCGGCACAACTTGGGAAAATGTTCCGAATGGAAATCAATCCCTGGTTGTTTCGATCTCTGGAACAGACAGCGAAAATGAGAAGTCTACCACTGTCACAGATCTGCCCAAATGCGGTGTGGTAAACGGGAACATTGTAACATACAAGTATCGTGCCGTGGAGCTTCAGGTAGGGGAGACGAGTCCGGGAACCAACAATGAAAATTGCCTGCTTCCGGAAAATCTAAATAACGTGTTCCACAGTACCTATGATGTGGCTTATTCCGGGGTTACCTTTGATGAGACCACTCAAGAATATACCGCCGTCATCACCAATACGATGAAAGAAACCATTACCATTACGGCGGAAAAATCCTGGGCAGTGGGGAACACAACGACTTCCGTGACGCTGATGCTGCAATACAAGGACAGTAACGGCGTATGGCAAGACTTGCGTTCGGTTACTCTGAATGGTGAGGCGGATGCCAATCCCAGCAAGCCCTATTATGAAAATGAAGCCTGGAAAGCGATATGGACAAAAGTTCCGGAAGTATATCCTGGTAGCCAGCTGAATGATGGAAAAACCACCTATCAGGTGATAGAGGTTCCGGTACCCAGCGGGTATATCTGTGAGAGCACGTCGCCGGAGAACATGGAGGGGCCATGGCTGTTCCATAACATTGAGGTGGTAGACGTCCCCGTTACCAAAACATGGGGGAATACAAATAATTCGGACCGCAAACCGGTGGAGGTTACAGTAGGACTGTTCCGCATAATAGAAGGCGGTACAGAAGAAGCAGTCTTGGATGACCAAGGCAATCAACTGAAGCTGACCCTGACGAGCGGTACAAAGAGTTTTACCAATCAACCCAAGTACGATAAAGATGGCAACGCATACACCTACTATGTTCGGGAACTGACCCAGAATGATAACTGGACGATTGTTTATCAGGATAAAACCGGTCATGGAACCAATATCACCAATTACTATAAAACGTCTGTTACTGGAACCAAGACTTGGTATGACGACAATTACCAAAATCGCCCTGAAAGTTTGACGCTGACGCTGTACCGTCAAGTGTCGGGCGGCGCCAGGGAAGCAGTTGCCGGAGTAGAACCACAGTGGAGCAAAGAAGGAAACAAGTGGACCTATACTTATACCGGGCTGCCCTATGTAGACAATACCGGCAGAACGTATACCTATTCCGTGGAAGAGACTGTACCGGAGGATTATCATGGGTATCAGTCCGGGAACAACTTCCAAAATACGATAGAAATCAGCATTGAAGCGACGAAGGTTTGGAAGGATGCAGCTACGGTCAACAGCCGGCCCAGTCAGGTCACCATAGAGCTGGTCAAAGATGGAACGCCTACAGGGCAGACCAAGACCGCGAGTGCACCGACCTGGTCCTGTACCTTTGAAGGGCTGCCGAAATATGACGCATCGGGAACGCTGATCCAATATACCGTTCGGGAGACGAGTCTGAGCGCTGATTACCAGTCTGAGGTTACCGGCTCCATGGAGAATGGATTCACCATCACAAATACGCTGGTGGGCACCACACAGGTCTCAGGAACGAAGACGTGGCGGGATAACTCCAACGGCTATGAGACAAGACCGGATGATCTGGCTTTGACACTGTATCGGCAGATAGACGGCGGAGAAAAGACAGAAGTTGCAGATGCAGTTCCTGCTTGGACAAAGCCGGAAGGCAGCAATCAGTGGACCTATCTCTATACCGGCCTTGCCAAATACGATGAGGAGGGTAGAGCGTACATCTATTCCGTGGAGGAGACAGAACCGGACAGCTATGAAAAAACATTGCGGAATGGCAATGACTTTATCAATACGCTGACGGGCACTACGGAAGTACGCGGTACCAAGACATGGGTGGACAATTCCGACGCCTATGATACCCGTCCGGATTCTGTTACACTGACGCTTTACCGTACGGCGGAAAACAAAACGGAAACCGTGCAGATTGATCCCGTATGGACGAAGGAAGGAAACCAGTGGAGCTATGTCTATTCCGACCTTCCGAAATATAACAGCCACGGGGTGGAATATACCTATACCGTGACGGAGACAGAGTCGAATGGTTATGTGAAAACAGAAGCCGGATTTGATATTACCAATACACTGACGGGCACAACGGAAGTACGTGGCACCAAGACGTGGCTGGACAATTCCAATGCCTATGATACCCGTCCGGATTCGATTGTGCTGACCCTGTACCGTCATCTGGACGGTCAGGATGAAAGCGACAAAGTAGCGGTTACTGATGCTGTGCCGCAGTGGACGGAAATCAATTCTGTTACCTGGAGCTATGAATATACCGGACTGCCCAAGTATAATAGCGAGGGAGTACAGTATATCTACAGCGTGGAGGAGATAGTGCCGGAGGGCTATCTGCAAACGTCCCAGAACGGTTACCATATAACCAATACCTTGAAGACCTATATTGTGGCTTCTAAGATCTGGAAGGATATAGATAGGGCCGACAGCAGGCCCAGTCAGGTTACCATAGAGCTTGTCAAAAATGGAGTCCCCACAGGGCAAACCGAGACGATGAGCACACCGGACTGGACTTGTACCTTCACCAATCTGCCCATGTATGATGAGACCGGTACAAGTATCGAATATACCGTGGCGGAACGGGATATGGATTCTAACTATCAGGTTCAAATTACCGGCAGCATGCAAGACGGCTTTGTCGTTACCAATACGCTGACAGGCACAACGGAAGTACGCGGTACCAAGACATGGATGGACAATTCTGATGCCTATGGTACCCGTCCGGAATCGCTGTCGTTGACGCTGTATCGGCAAGTGGAAGGCGGTACGGCGGAGACAGTTGATATAGAGCCTGTGTGGGGAAACACGGATACTGACCAGTGGACTTATACCTATTCAAATCTCGATCAATATGACGAGGAGGGAAGAATATATACTTATACCGTGGCGGAAACGGTACCAGATGGTTATACGCAGACAGCACAAAATGGATACGATATGACGAACACCGTGACAAATACCATTGCGGTGTCTGGAGAAAAGGTGTGGCTGGATGACAGCGATGCAGAGGGACTTCGTCCCGAAGCGGTGACCGTGGTGCTCTATGCAAATGGTCAGGAGCTGACTCGTCAGACGGTTACCGGCACCGGCGACCGTTGGAGCTACAGCTTTGAAAATCTGGACGAATATGATGCGCAGGGAAAGAGAATCGAGTATACAGTTCAGGAACTGGATTCTTTGGAGCTGTATAGAAAATCAGTGGATGGGTATGAGATTACAAACCTGCTGACGGACTATGTAGATGTCACGGTTCAGAAGATTTGGCATGATGACAGTAATGCGGATGGACTGCGTCCTTCAGAAATCACCCTGGAGCTGTACGCCAATGGAGAATTGGTCAGAACGGCGCAGGTGACCGGTACAGGGGATCAGTGGACCTATACCTTTACGGCAATGCCCAAATACGATGATGCCGGGAAAAAGATTGTTTATACAGTTCAGGAAGCCAATGTGCCGGATAAATACACCGTGAGTTATGAAGATCTTGTGGTGACCAATACGGCTTCGGATCTCACTAGCGTGCCGGTGACAAAACAGTGGCTGGACAATTCCGGCGCTTATGGCACTCGGCCAGAAACCGTGACTGTGAGCCTATATGCCAATGGAGAACTGTTCCGGGAGGAACACTTCAGCGGCACAGGGGATCAATGGGAGTATGTCTTTGAGGACCTTCCCAAATATGATGGCTATGGTAAGAGAATTACGTATACGATTCAGGAGGACAGCGTGCCGGAGGGGTATGTTGTGGAGCAGGACGGAAATGTTCTGACCAATATCCTGACGGGTGTTCGGGATGTGACAGTCCAAAAGACGTGGATCGATAACAATAATGCACTTGATAGCCGTCCCGACGAAATCACTGTGCGGCTCTATGCCAATGGAGAGGAATGCGGCAGTGCAGTCATGCAGGCAAGTTCAGAAGCTTCCGGCGAGAATGGGAATACTTGGAGCTATACCTTTGAAGACCTGCCACAATATGATGAAAACGGTGTAGAGATTGTCTATACGGTAGAAGAAGACCCAGTAGCAGGCTATATGGTTCAGTACGAGGGGCTTAACATCGAAAACACAGGGTTTGGTGGCCTGAGTATCACCAAGAAAGTCACCGGAACAGCCGGCGATGAAAAGCAGTCGTTTGCGTTTATGCTTACGTTGAGCGACAGCAATGTGAACGGAACATACGGCGATCTGGAGTTTACGGACGGTACAGCCAAATTCCAGTTGGCCCATGGCCAAACTGTAACAGTCGCTGGACTGCCTGCCGGAATTACGTATCAGGTCACAGAGACGGATGCCAATCAAAACGGTTATGCCACTACTGCGGAATATGCTGCAGGGGAGATTCAGCCGGGCAAAGTCATCACAGTATCCTTTGAGAACCATAAGGATGCGCCGAAACTGCCCCAGACCGGACAGACAAATTGGCCGATTCCAATTCTGGGAGGCACGGGCCTGGCGCTGCTGACAGGAGGATGCATTCTCCGTCGGAAGGATAAAAAGCGTAATACATAACAAATTGACAGTGAACGGGAACTGATTTACAAATCAGTTCCCGCCCATACGGAAAACGCCTTGAGCAATTTGGCTCAAGGCGTTTATATGTTATGTGACAGACAATAAGGCGGCTTGCCGGCTGTTCGCTTTTATTTGGGTAGTTCCAGCGGTGTGGAGTTTACATAATCCAGGTATTGAAATCGAATGCCGTTCTCCTCCAGTATTGGTCCTTCTTTAATAATTGACCAGTTTGCAAGTTTGTCCAAATTGGGAAAGTACGTGTCTGCTTTTGGGGATAAGAGCGTCTTGGTCACATAGGCCCGGGTACAATAGGGCAGCAACGCCTCATATACCGAGGCGCCGCCGATGACGGAGACCAGATCCGTATTCCACTGCCCTAACTGTGCAAACAGAGCATCCAGATTTGGAAAAACCTCTGCGCCTTCTACTGGGATGCTGCTGGTGGAGAGAATATAATTGGTGCGGTTTTTCAGAGGCCGTCCGCCGGGAAAGGTAGATAGGGTCTTACGGCCTAAAATCACCGTTTTCCCAGTGGTGAGCTGACGGAACCGCTTGAGATCCGCAGAAATGGACACCAAAAGGTTGCCATCCTTTCCAATGCCCCAGTTTTCGCAGACGTTTACGACTAAATCCATAACATCACCTCAGACTGCCACAGGGATCTTGTCCGAGAAAGGCGCGTATTGATATCCCTCCAGAGAAAAGCTGTCCCGGGTAAAATCATAAAAATTGGTGACGGATTCATCTATGTGGAAAGTTGGAGCTGGATATCGTGGCTGATCCAGCATCTTTTCAATGATGGGAACGTGACGGTCGTAGATGTGGGCGTCGGCAATTACATGAACCAGTTCTCCCACTTGCAGTCCGCTGACCTGCGCCATCATATGGACCAATACGGAGTACTGTACGACGTTCCAGTTGTTGGCGGCCAACATGTCCTGGGAACGCTGGTTGAGAATTGCGTTGAGGCGGTTGCCACTGACATTGAAGGTCATGGAGTAGGCACAGGGATATAGCGCCATTTCAGATAAGTCGGCAAATGTATAAATGTTGGTGAGAATCCGACGGCTGGCAGGGTTGTGCTTGAGATCATATAGTACGCGATCTACTTGGTCCATGTCTCCCTCAGGATAGTGGTGCTTGACTCCGAGTTGATATCCGTATGCCTTGCCGATGGAGCCATTTTCATCGGCCCAGGCGTCCCAAATATGACCCCTCAAATCTTTAATGTTATTTGACTTCTTTTGCCAGATCCAAAGCAGTTCGTCCACAGCGGTTTTCCAATACGTGCGGCGGATGGTGAGAATGGGGAATTCCTTGGAAAGGTCATAGCGGTTGACAATTCCGAACTTCTTCACCGTATGGGCGGGCGTGCCGTCTTCCCAGCGGGGGCGGACGTCCAGATCAGTGTCCCAGACGCCGTTATCGAGAATATCCCGACAGTTTTGAATGAAAATATCGTCTGCATAGCTCATTGGATCAGTTCCTTTCTGTTTTATGTTCATACATTTGAATCAGGCCCACAATATGGCCCAAATTCCCACAGCCGGCAAATTTTCCGGTATCGGAATAGTCCTGATCTGCATCCATCCAGAGCAGCGGATTTACCTCTTCCCGGAGAACTACATCGTGCAGAAGCCGGCCATAATAGACTTCCATGACGATGCCCTCTACGTAATAGATGAAGTCCATCAAATGGGCTAAACCGATGTCGTTTTCGGCAATACCGGTTTCTTCAAAGAGCTCTCGATATGCGCCTGTAAGGCCGCCCTCTCCGGACTCCAATTTACCGCCAACCAGATTGAGAAGTCCCTGATAGGGCGGCTTTTTTCTGCGGCACAGCAAAATTTCCCGGCCATTGGGGCTGAAGACGGCGATGACATTCATGCGACGCATAGGAAATGCCTCCTTTTCTCTCGACATCTTATCACATTTTTTGCCGCGGCGCAATGCAAACTGAAAGGCTGGGGCTATACTTGCATTCCATAGGGGAACGGGGTATAATAAAAAGAATCATAAAGTAATTGAGGTTAAACATGGAGAATATTACATTTCAGGATTTACCCATCAGCGAGGAGATACAAAGAGCTTTAGAAAAAAAGGGGTATGGCTATCCGACGCAAATTCAGGCTGAAGCCATCGGGCCTTTGATGGAGTGGAAAGATGTGATTGCAAAGGCCCCTACTGGCACCGGAAAGACATTTGCATTTGGCATACCGGTGATTGAGCATATTGATCCATCGTCGGAAGCGGTGCAGGCGGCGATATTGGCGCCCACTCGGGAGTTGGCGTTGCAAATTGGCGAGGAGCTTCGATCCTTGATGGAGTTTAAGAAGGGGATCCGTGTTGCAGTGCTCTATGGCGGGCAGCGACTGGAGACGCAGGCAAGACAGCTCCAAAAAAAGCCGCAGATCGTTGTAGCCACGCCGGGGCGGCTTATGGACCATTACAAGCGAAAGAATATCCGTTTTGACAGCATAAAGACCGTCATTTTGGATGAGGCGGATCGCATGCTGGATATGGGGTTTTATAAGGATGTCACCGGCATCGTGGAGAAGATGAAAAACCGGACCAATATGGGGCTGTTTTCCGCCACAATCTCGCAGGAGGTTATGACGGTGAGTTGGATGTATCAGCGAGATGAGGTGGAAATTACGGTTCGTCCCCAGGAGGAGAGCCGGCCAGACATCCGGCAATACAGCGTGTCCTGCAATGAACTGGAAAAGCTTGTGACCACAATAGAACTGTTGGATGCGTTGCATTTCGAGCGGGTGATTATTTTTTGCAATACGAAGCATATGTGCCAGCGGGTAAGCGACGATCTCCAAGGACGGGATTATACGGTGGATTGTCTTCACGGAGATATTCGCCAGAGACAGCGGGAAAAGGTCATGCAGCAGTTCCGGGATGGGAAGCTGAATGTCCTGGTAGCAACGGATGTGGCTTCCAGGGGTATTGACGTAGATGATGTGGATTGCGTAATGAACTATGATATCCCCGCGGAGAATGAATATTATATCCATCGGATTGGGCGGACGGGACGCGCCAGGAAGAAAGGGGTTGCGATTAGTTTGTTGGGATCTCTGTTGGATAAAGCAAAATTGGATGAGATTGCTCGATACTCGAGTTTTACTGTGACCCCGGTGAAACTTGTAGAGGGGAAACTGGTGGAACAGGAGATTAAAACACCAGTTATTAAGAAAAAATACAGATGAGATTATATACAACGGCGGAAAAATGTATGCTCTTGCTGTTTGCGCCTCTGGGCCCTGAAAAGCCGTTGAGCGTTGTGTCTTTTCGGAATATCAAACGGTCTTTGGAGGCGCTGGGGCCGGGCAAAGAGCACCCACAGGCGGAGCTGTCCAAAAAAGAACTTTTGCGTTTGGGCGTGAATGGCAAGGAAGCAACACTGATTCTGAAAAGACTTGGCAGGGAGCGCGAGTTAGAACGGCATCTAAGTGAGCTGCGGCGACTGGGGATAGTTGCGGTGACTCGTGTCAGTGCGGAATACCCCAGAAAGCTTCGCTGTACCTTGGGGGAGCAGGCACCTATGCTGCTTTACTGCAAGGGGAATCTCAGCCTGCTGGAAACGGAATGCGTATCTCTGGTGGGATCTCGTCAGCTTCGGGAGCCGGGGAGGCAGTTTGCGCGGCAGCTTGGGTGTGTTGCGGCGGAAGAGAATTATACATATGTGTCTGGCGGTGCGATCGGAGCCGACAGCGAAGGGTTTGACAGCGCCATGGCCAGCGGCGGCAACGCGGTTTTGTTTTTGGCGGATTCCCTGAAAGGGAGAATGAGGCGGCTGCATGCGCAGCTGAAAACAGGCAGATTGCTGCTGGTCAGTGAGTTCGGATACGATCAGTCGTTTTCTGTGCAGCGGGCGTATTCTCGAAACCGGTTGATCCATGCAATGGGGCAGAAAGTTTTTGTTGCACAGACAGACTATGCAGCTGGCGGCACCTGGAACGGCGTAGTGGAGAACCTGAAAGCTGGCTGGAGTCCGGTGTACATGTGTGCTACGGAATTGAGTGACATGGGAACGCGGGGGCTTTTGGAACGAGGCTGCTATCCGGTTATGCCGGGGGAGCTTCAAAATCTGCGGCATTTAGAGCCTGACCAGATGAGTTTGTTTTAAGCGGTACTGAAAGCAGTACCGCTTTTTTTGAACAGCCGACATACAGAATTTTCATATGAGCGTATACTAGATAGTGGAAAATTTCTACATGCCAATCGGGATATCCGCAAAAATCCCGGCAATTCCGACGGAATCGGAACCAAAATTTCTGTTCTACATAGACTGCAATGGAAGCAATCCACCATTTTTGAGTTTATTTAGGAGGAAATTGCAATGCATGACTGCATAAATACTGTTTCCGATTTCGGTAATGTACGTGAGGCTGTGTGCATCAGTACGCAGAAGATCATGGATGCATGCCGGGATCAAGATTGCATGGAGAACGTACCGGTTTATCTTACCGCTGAGAGTCAGAATACCCTGGAATGCGCAACGTCTGTAAAGGCTCGGTCCGCTGAGCTGCTGTATGCCAGCGTGTGTGTAGAACCGGTGGGATATCAGGATGGCTATTACTGCGTAGGAATCCAATATTACTATCGGGTTATTGCCGACGCAGTGCTGTGTGCGGTAAAACCTGTAACAATTTATGGTTTAGCTACGTTCAGCAAACAGGCAATGCTGTATGGCGGCGTAGGCTGTGCCAGTACCTTTACCAGCAATGGCAATGTTGCGGCCCAGCAGCCCACAGGTGTAGTGGAAGCGGTGGATCCGGTGATTCTTTGTGCCAAAATCGTTGATTTGTGCCACTGCCCATGTGGTTCCCAGGCCTCTTGCTGCTGCGGAGAAGGGAGCTTGCCAGGCGTTGTGGCTGCTGCGTTTGACGATGACCTGGTGTTCAATGGGATGAGCCGTCAGCTTCAGGTGACGTTGGGGCAGTTTAGCCTGGTACGTTTGGAACGCCAGACGCAGCTGCTGATTCCCAGCTATGACTACTGCATGCCGTCTAAAGAGTGCAAAGAGGGGAGCTGCGGTTGTGCGGAGAATCCCTGTGAAGCATTTGCAAGGATGCAGTTCCCGGTGAGTGCATTCTTCCCCACCCAGGAGGATGTTACCATTTGCGGGGAACGAAACCACGGATGTGGCCAGAGCACAAAAAGCTGCTGCTGTGAGAATAGCCAGAAAGAGCCGACTGCTTGTGAGTCAGCGCAGAATGCACTGACCGCAGCACGGCAGACAGCGGAAACTGTTTGCCGGAATGAAAACCGTTCGATCTCCTGCCAGAACACAGGAAACCGTCGGAGATAAGGCAAAGTAGTGAAGGCCCCCGGACGACCGATTTCGGCGCCCGGGGGCCTGTTACAGCAGTTAGCATAGAGAGAAGGCTGGCGATATTGCCGGAATCTGGCGCATAAACTGAGCCTTTCTGTCACGTTTTCACAAAATCAACAAGAAGCCTTGACATGGATAAAAGTGCATGTTAAGATACTTAAAAATCAAGCTGTTTATAGAGGCGCGAAGTGCATCAGTATTCCAGGGCAAGGACAGGCATCCGTCCGGAGGAAAGGGAGCTTCGCCGAAGGGCTATGGTATGCCTGTGCCATAGTTGCCTGGGCCGTCGGAGAAGATCCGCCGGACTGCCACGTATGTGGAGCGCTATCGGCCTGTTGTGATACTGTAATTGTTTCAGTAATGCGTTCAGCCATGGATGACTCCCGTTGTCCCTGGCTGATTTATTTTGCAAAATGGAGGAGACAAAACATGAGAAGACTTTTTGCCTTGATTTTGGCTGCCGCAATGCTGATGGGTATGACGGCGTGCGGAACAGAGGGAAGCGCAGAAGTGTCCACGGCTTCTGAAGCGTCTGCGACTGCTGCGGCGCCAGCTTCGGAGACGGACGTGGGAAGCGCCGGAGAGAGCGCTGCAATTCCGGGACTGGAGGATGGCGTGCTCACCATCGCTATGGAATGCGCTTATGCGCCCTATAACTGGACACAGACTGACGACAGCAACGGCGCTGTTCCCATCAAGGATTCCAGCGACTATGCCAATGGGTACGACGTTATGATTGCCAAGAAAATCTGCGAGGCCAATGGATGGGAACTGGAGATTATCCGGACTGACTGGGATTCTCTGGTGCCCGGAGTGCAAACTGGTACTTATGATGCAGTTATTGCCGGACAGTCTATGACTGCGGAGCGGATGGAGCAGGTGGATTTTGCCGGTCCTTATTTCTATGCATCCATTGTCTGCGTAACCAAGGCGGACGGGAAATATGCAAATGCCACCGGATTGAGCGATTTAGCCGGTGCGACCTGCACGGCCCAGATTGCTACCATTTGGTATGACTCTATGCTGCCTCAGATTGAGGGTGCGCAGATTCAGACTGCTGCAGAGACAGCGCCGGCTATGCTGATGGCACTGGAAACCGATCAAGTGGATCTGATCTGCACCGATATGCCTACGGCAATGGGCGCAGTGGCTGCTTATCCCGACATGAAGATTCTTGATTTCTCTGACTCAGAGGACGGTTTTACAGTGGACGAGGGAGAGATTAACATTGGCATCTCGGTCCAGAAGGGCAATACCGCGCTGGTGGATGCAATCAATAGCGTGCTGGATACCATGACCGCAGATGATTTCAACAACCTGATGAATGAGGCAATTGAAATTCAGCCTGTGAGTGAATAAACCGAAAAGTTGTTTGGCAGGCGAGGGGTGTATCTCCCTCGCCCGAGTCTCCGCTTTTGGGAGGTAAACAGGGAAAAGAAGGGAGTACTTAAATTGGATCGAGTCGTACAACTGGGCCAGGACATTGCGAAGTTGTGGTCCAAATACAGCATCTCTTATTTTGATGGAATCAAAAACACGTTGGTTTTGGCTTTGGTGGCCACGGCGATTGGATGCGTCATCGGTTTTATCTGTGGCATTCTTCAGACGATCCCCCATGTAAAGACGGACAATCCAATCAAACGGTTTTTCCTGGCTTTGATCCGTGTCGTGGTCAGAATCTATGTAGAGGTCTTTCGTGGAACCCCAATGGTGCTGCAGGCGGTGTTTGTGTACTATGGCCTGCCCTATTTCACCAATAATGCAGTGCAGTTTTCCAATGTTTGGCTGGCGGCGATTTCGGTGGTATCCATCAATACGGGAGCATATATGGCGGAGACGGTCCGGGGCGGTATTTTGTCCATCGACCCCGGGCAGACCGAAGGAGCCAAGGCGATTGGCATGAATCATTTTATGACCATGCTGTATGTGATCCTGCCTCAGGCGCTGCGGAATATCCTGCCGCAGATCGGCAACAACTTTATTATCAACGTCAAAGATACCTCCGTAATGTTTATCATTTCGTTTACAGACTTCTTTGCGGTTCATCGGGGTGTGGTAGGAGCTACCTATCTCTATTTTCCATCGGCTACCATCGAAATGATAGGATATCTGTGCATGACGCTGATTGCCTCGCTGCTGCTGCGGCTGTGGGAGAAAAAACTGGCGGGTAGCGCAAGTTATTCCCTGGCCACTGCGGACCAGCTGGCACCGACTGCTGGGATGCTAAACCACCCTGGAAAGGGCAGTAATTTTGATGAACGCAGTCCGGAACATGAACAGACCATAGAAAGGGGACGGTGATATGACTGGTTCTGTGATTTTACAGGTGAAGCATCTGTCAAAATCCTTTGGCGCCAATGCAGTGCTCAAAGACATTGATTTTACCGTTTCCAAGGGGGATGTGACGTGTATTATTGGTGCTTCCGGTTCTGGAAAATCTACGCTGCTTCGGTGCATCAATTTGCTGGAAACCCCTACCAGCGGTGAGATTCTCTTTCATGGGCAGAAAATCACCGGAGTCAAGGCGTCGGCCTATCGCACCAAGGTGGGGATGGTTTTTCAGTCCTTTAATTTGTTTGATAACATGACTGTGCTGAAAAACTGCATGGTGGGACAGACCAAAGTCCTGCGGCGGGATAAGGACGCAGCGAGAGAGAATGCCATGAAGTATCTGGAAAAGGTCGGAATGGCGCCCTATATCAATGCCCGCCCGCGGCAGCTCTCCGGCGGTCAGAAGCAGCGGGTCGCCATTGCGCGTGCTCTGGCTATGGAACCGGAACTGCTGCTGTTTGACGAGCCCACTTCCGCCCTGGACCCGGAAATGGTGGGAGAAGTGCTTTCCGTCATGCGCGATCTGGCCCGGGAGGGAATGACGATGCTGGTGGTGACCCATGAGATGGCCTTCGCCCGAGATGTCAGCAATCATGTGGTATTTATGTCGGAAGGCGTTATTTGCGAAGAAGGGGATCCGCAGGCTGTGTTTGAGCATCCAAAACAGGCGAGAACCCAGGAGTTTTTGAGCCGATTCCTAAACAAATAAGATAGGGGAATACATGCGCCGGAGCCTCAGGAGAAACATCCTTGGGTCCGGTGCTTTTTCGTTTCCAATCCGGGGAATTTTTCATAGACATTGGAAAGATAATATGATAAAATATTAAAACCTATGGGAGTTTGAACTTCGGGGAGCGGATGTTCGGATGCGTGTGAAAATAATGGGCGTGCCTTTTGACAATGTGACGATGGGCGAGGCGCTGGATCGGGCAATCTCACTGATGGGGCAGTCCAAGGCAGCTTACTGTGTAACGCCAAATGCGGAGATTGTCTATGAGGCAATGCACAATGAGGAACTGCACAAAATAATGGAACAGGCAGATCTGGTGCTTCCCGATGGCGCCGGCGTGGTGTTGGGAGCTAAAATTTTGGGTACTCCGGTCAAGCAGAAAGTGGCAGGCATTGATTTTGCAACGGAATTGATGGCGCGTCTGGATGGAACAGGTCGTTCCTTTTATTTCCTGGGCGGCAAGCCCGGTGTGGCGGAGGCCGCAGCGGAAAAACTGAAGATACGGTTTCCGGAACTGAATATTTGCGGTACCCATGACGGTTATTTTCAAGAAGAGGATTCCGTTGTTGCAGAGATCAATGAGAAAAAGCCGGACGTATTATTTGTTTGTTTGGGGGCGCCCAAACAGGAATATTTTATGGCCAAACATCAGGCGGAACTCCAAGTAGGATTTATGGCAGGATTGGGCGGTAGCCTCGATGGATTTGCAGGTAATGTCAAGAGAGCTCCTAAATGGATGATTCGCTACAATTTGGAGTGGCTGTATCGGCTGATTCAGGAGCCACAAAGGTTGGGTCGCATGATGCGTTTGCCCAAATTTCTGGGGAAGGTCGTCCTGCAGCGGATGAAAGGATGAGTCCATGGGGAAACTGATTGTATTAGAAGGTACCGATGGCTCTGGAAAAGCAACGCAGTGTGCGGCTTTGATGGAGCGGCTTCAGCGAGAGCATTATGATTGCCGGAAGGTGGAATTTCCCCGATATACAGAGCGGTCTTCCGCACTGATTCAAATGTATCTCAGCGGAGAATTTGGAGAAAAACCGTCGGATGTAAACGCGTTTGCCGCCTCAACGTTTTATGCGGTAGACCGATATGCTTCCTATAAACAGGATTGGGGCAACTATTACGAAGGCGGCGGTTTGGTGTTGGCGGACCGATATACTACGTCTAACGCGGTACATCAGGGGGCGAAGCTTCCGGAGGAAGCGCGTCAGCACTTTTTTCGCTGGTTGTTTGATTTTGAGTACCGGCTTTTGGAACTTCCGGAACCGGATCTGGTCATCTATCTGGATGTGCCGGTGGATTTGACGGAGATTAACATGCATCGGCGGGAACTTTTGACGAATACAGAAGCCGATATTCATGAAAAAGACGTAGAGTACCTCCGGGCGTGCAGGATCTCAGCGATCGATGCGGCAAAGCAGTTCGGCTGGCGGCGTATTGCCTGCACAAAAGATGGAAAAATGAGATCGATTGAAGATATTCATACGGATGTCTATCAAGCGGTAAAGGAGATATTGTAATGGTATATATTTTACTTGGTACAGGTTTTGAAGAGACTGAGGCCATCGCTCCTGGCGATGTGCTGCGGCGGGCGCAGATTCCAATGCAGTATGTTGGGATCGGTGGAAGGCTTGTAGAAGGCGCTCATGGGATTACGATTCAGGCGGATATCACTGTAGAAGAAATGGACCTTGCATCGATGGAGATGATTGTCTTGCCCGGCGGTATGGGCGGCGTGGCTTCCATTGAGGGAAGCAGCAGGGCCATGGAGGCAGTGGAATATGCGTTGAAACAGGATAAATACGTGGCGGCCATCTGCGCGGCCCCCACTATTTTGGGAAAACGCGGCTATCTGGATGGAAGAAATGCCGTATGTTATCCTGGTTGTGAGGGCGATATGGGAAAGGCCATCGTTCATCCGGATCAGGAGACGGTTGTCGACGGGAAAATCATCACCGGTCGGGCGCCTGGCGCTGCCATTGAATTTGGCCTCCAGCTGGCGGGTGTAATCCAGGGCAGCTTTACTCCAGACGAGGTGGCGCAGTATATGGTGTATGAAAGAAGATAAGTGCCTGCTCAGAAAAGCTTTGCGGAACAGCCCCTGCGGTGGCGATGACGGCGGTATATGCAAACATATTCTCTCCCATCCGTGGTTTCAGGCGGCGGATACAGTAATGGCTTTTGCGGCGATAGCCGGAGAGCCGAAGATTATGCCGGTATTGCAGGAAGTCCTGCGTCTGGGGAAGAAACTAGTATTGCCGCGATGTGAGGCAGACGGCACTATGACCGGGCGCTATCTCCGGAAAATACAGGAACTGGTTTCCGGAACGATGGGTATTTTGGAACCGTCGGAGGAAGCGCCAGTGGCTATGTGCTCAGAGATTGACCTGATTTTGGCGCCGGGCATGGCCTTTGACCGGAGCGGCGGTAGATTGGGCCGTGGAAAAGGGTATTATGACCGCTTCTTGGCGGGATATACGGGAAGAACCATCGGTATTTGCTATCAGGGAAATCTTCTAGAAGCAATACCCATGGAGCAGCATGATAAAAGAATGGATGCCGTGGTGACGGATCAAACTATCATTATGTGTGAAACGGAGGGCGACGCATGTTTAAAAAGAAGCGCGGACAAGCGGCAGAAGAAGTAGACGAGCCGATGCCCATTGACAGCGACAGCCTTGGATATGACAGCGACGAAATGGCTTATGAGGACGAGGAATACGACGAATATGACGAGGACGTGGTCTATGACGACGGCGAATACTATGACGACGAATATGATGATTATTACTATGACGAGGAAGACTATGAAAGTGAGCCGCGTCCCAAAAGTCTCAAACGCACCGTAGTTTATATGTTGTCCGTCCTGGTTGTTTCGGTGCTGCTGGCAGTGGTTATGTGGTTTGCTGCGGATGATGTGCTGGCGCTTACCAAGCCAGACAATGTTATTACCATCACGGTCAATCAGGGGGATACACTGGAAGATGTGGCGCAGAATCTAAAAGATCACGGCCTTATTAACTATAAGTTTTTATTTATTCTTTATGGGAAATTCAGTAATGCCGAAGAAAAAATAGGAACCGGCACCTTTGAGCTGAATCAGCAATTTGACTATCATGCTTTGGTCAATGGGCTGAGATCTACCAGTGAAACAAGAAAAACGGTGACGTTGACCTTCCCAGAGGGATATACCTGTGATCAGATCTTTAACATGCTGGCTGAGAATGGCGTCTGTGAGCAGGAAGCTCTGGAGGAAACTGCGGCAAATTATGAATTTGATTATGATTTTCTCTCTGATCTTCCATATGGAGAGGTTAACCGCCTGGAGGGGTATCTGTTCCCGGATACCTATGATTTCTATGTGGATGATGATCCGGAGCGTGTCATTAACAAGTTTTTGAGCAACTTCTCCAGTAAGCTTACGGATGAAATGCTTGCCGCCATTGATGAGCTCAATGTCTCCATTCGGCAGCGGATGGAAGAAGAGGGGACCTTTACCGAAGAGGAGATTGAAAACTCCATGATGAATGTGTATAAGATCCTGACGGTGGCTTCTTTGATCGAAAAGGAGGCTGGTTCCGATCAGGAACGCACGATGATTTCTTCGGTCATTTATAACCGACTGACAACCCATGTTCATGAGCTTTTGCAGATTGATGCAACAGTAGAATATGCATTGGGCGAGCATAAATCAGAATTGACGGCCAATGATTTGGCGGTGGACGACCCATATAACACTTATAAATATAAAGGATTACCGCCTGGACCAATTGCAAACCCAGGATTATCCAGTATTATGGCGGCAATTTATCCGGAAGATTCTGATTACTTCTTCTATGCGCTGGATACCGATGGAACTCACCGATTCTTTGAGACCTATATGGATCAACAGGACTTCTTGGATGGGGGCGTGACAGATACGGAGGAAACAGAGGCTGCGGCGGCCTCTCCTTCTGCGGACACAGAGACGGAAGATACAGAAAATACGGAAGATGTTCCCTATGAACAGGTGCCAATAGAGGATGGAGAGGAGACAGAAGATGGTGCATAAGCCGGAGCTGTTGTCCCCGGCAGGTGACCCGGAACGGTTGCAGATGGCAGTCCGCTTTGGGGCCGATGCGGTGTATTTGGCGGGAAAGGCCTATGGCATGCGGGCTAAATGCGGCAATTTCAGTGAGGAAGCGTTGGCCGAAGCGGTGAAATTCTGCCACAGCCGGGATGTAAAAGTCTATGTGACGGTCAATGTGCTGGCCCGGACGTCGGAAATCCGACAGATGCCGCCTTTTTTGGAGCTGTGCCAGGATCTGAATGTGGATGCATTTATTTTAGGGGATTTAGGCGTATTCAAGACTGCTGAACGATATGCCCCAAAGGTGGAACGCCACATCAGCACGCAGATGGGAATCGTATCCGCCGATACGGCCAGAGCATGGTATGAGCTGGGAGCAAAGCGGGTTGTCCTGGCAAGAGAACTGAGTTTTCCGGAAATCCGGGAAATTCGGGACAATATTCCGAAAGAGTTGGAAATCGAAGCCTTTGTCCATGGGGCAATGTGCGTAAGCTTTTCCGGACGGTGTCTGCTCAGCAATTATCTGGCGGGGCGGGATGCCAATCATGGAGCTTGTGCGCAGCCCTGCCGATGGAAATATGCACTGGTGGAGGAACATCGTCCTGGGGAATACTTCCAAATTCAGGAGGACGACAGCGGCACCTATATCATGAATTCCAAGGATTTGTGCATGATTGACCATGTTCCGGAGCTTATTGAAGCGGGGATTGACTCCTTTAAAATTGAGGGCCGGGCAAAATCGGCTTATTATGCAGCCTGTGTTACCAATGCCTACCGGCATGGGATTGACGCTGCGGTAGCAGGTGAGCCGTTGGAATCTGTCTGGCGGGACGAAGTAGATAAGATCAGTCATCGACATTATTATCAGGGGTTTTATTACGGCCAGCCGGAACAGGGGCAGTTTTACGAAGATGCCAGATATATTCGGAATTGGGATGTGGTGGCTTATGTGGTATCCTGCGATGAAACAGGATGTGCCGTACTTACCCAGCGGGGACGGTTTTGGAAAGGCGATACGTTGGAATTGCTGATTCCTGGACAAAAACCTGTAACGTTTGTTGTGGGAGATATGACAAATGGAGCGGGAGAGTCCATCGAATACTGTCCCCATCCGGAGATGGAGATTCATATGCGGTTGCCGGTGCCGGCTCCGGAATATTCGATTTTGCGGCGGCAGGTCGATGAAAAAACCAGAAAATAATCTGCGAGGGATCGGCAGTTATCTGCGGATTCCTCGTTTTCTGAGTCCAAAAGATTTTATACAATAAATTTCCAGGGAATCTGTCTGCATTCGTGCAAAATCCCCCCTTGCCTTTTTATGAGAAATCTAGTATCATATCAGATAAGATGGAGACGTGTGTGTCTCTGGAGCTTGTGAAAAATGGAGAAAGGTAGCGTGGCCAAATGAAAGCAACTTTGATTTTGGAAAACGGCGTGGTTTTCCATGGAGAGAGCATGGGCTCCACAGCAGACTGTGTCTGCGAGATGGTGTTTAATACTTCCATGGTTGGTTATCAGGAAATCTTGACAGATCCGTCCTATGCAGGACAGGGAATCGTGATGACGTATCCTTTGATCGGCAATTATGGAGTGAATTCAGAAGATGACGAGTCCAGGAATCCTTGGGCTGCTGCTTTGATCGTCCGGCGTCTGAGCCCCAGAGGAAGCAATTTCCGAAACGAGGGTACGCTGGACGATTACTTAAAGACTCACAATATTACTGGGATCCATGGTGTGGATACCAGAGCCATTACCCGGATGCTTCGGGATCAGGGAACCATGAACGGCATGATTACCGTGGAGGAAGACCCAAATGTGGAGTCTAAGCTGAAATTGATCCGCGCCTACCGGGTTCGGGGAACAGTGGAGAAAACAACGCGGTCCCAGATGCAGATTTATCCCGGTAGAGGTCCCAAGGTGGCACTTCTTGATTTGGGTGTCAAGGAAAACATGATCCGCTGCCTCAATCAGCGCGGATGTGAAGTAACGGTATTTCCAGCCCATACTCCAGCTCAGGTGATTTTGGAGGGCGGGTTTGATGGCGTCATGCTTTCCAATGGGCCGGGAGATCCGGCGGACAACCTTCAGATTATTTCGGAAATACGAAAGCTGTATGACTCAAATCTGATTGTATTTGCGGTATGTCTTGGCCATCAGATTATGGCGCTGGCCACGGGTGCGGAAACGGAAAAACTAAAATATGGTCATCGTGGCGCTAACCATCCCGTTCGGGATGTCGCTGCTGGACGAGTATACATCACATCACAAAACCACGGTTATGTTGTGAAGGCTGAGAGTGTGGACCCGGAGGTTGCAGAGATCAGTCACA
The DNA here is from genome assembly GCA_902475435.1 of uncultured Eubacteriales bacterium. Taxonomy (GTDB): domain Bacteria; phylum Bacillota; class Clostridia; order Oscillospirales; family Oscillospiraceae; genus HGM13006. Next base: position 39,569 of record CABRZL010000010.1, read on the forward strand.
TCAATGTCAACGACGGTACGGTAGAGGGACTGCGTTACAAAAACGGCCGGGTATTTACGGTTCAGTTCCATCCGGAGGCATCTCCCGGGCCAAGGGATACTGGATATTTGTTCGATCAATTTATAGAGAAGATGGAGGCGAAGAAGCATGCCTAAGAATGAAAGCATCAAAAAGGTTCTGGTTCTGGGCTCCGGTCCGATTATTATTGGTCAGGCGGCGGAGTTTGACTATGCGGGAACCCAAGCCTGCCGGAGCCTTCGAGAGGAAGGCATTGAGGTAGTGCTGGTAAACTCCAATCCGGCCACGATTATGACCGATAAAGACATTGCGGACCATGTGTACATCGAGCCTCTAAACACCGCGTCTGTGACGCAGATTATTGAGATGGAGCGTCCGGATTCCGTTTTGCCCACGCTTGGGGGACAGACCGGGCTGAATCTTGCAATGGCTCTGTCGGAAGATGGAACCTTGGAGAAATATGGTGTGCGCCTGTTGGGAACCAGCGCAGAATCCATTCGAAAAGCTGAGGATCGGCAGGGATTTAAGGATACCATGGAGGCGATTGGCCAGCCCTGCATTACATCTAAGGTGGTGGAGAGCGTAGAGGATGCAGTGGCCTTTACCAAGGAAATTGGTTTGCCAGTCATTGTGCGTCCGGCCTATACGCTGGGCGGTACCGGCGGCGGAATTGCCTATACCATGAAGGATCTCCATGAGATTGCCACCAACGGCATTCGACTGTCCCGTGTAGGGCAGGTGTTGATTGAGCGCTGTATTGCGGGATGGAAAGAGATTGAATATGTAGTGATCCGCGATGGCGCCGGAAATGTGATTACGGTATGTAACATGGAGAATATTGACCCGGTAGGAGTTCATACCGGCGACTCCATTGTAGTGGCGCCTTCTCAGACGCTGGCAGATAAAGAGTATCAAATGCTCCGGACTGCGGCTTTGGATATCATCTCGGCCCTGGAGATTGAGGGCGGATGTAATGTCCAGTTTGCGCTGAAGCCGGACAGCTTTGAATATGCAGTCATTGAGGTCAATCCCCGTGTAAGCCGTTCCTCTGCGTTGGCGTCCAAGGCCACCGGTTATCCGATTGCAAAGGTGGCGGCGAAGATCGCATTGGGCTACACCTTGGATGAGATCAAGAACAGCGTCACTGGAAAAACCTGCGCATGTTTTGAGCCGGCGCTGGACTACTGTGTTGTAAAGATTCCCAAATGGCCCTTTGATAAATTTGTGCATGCCAGCCGGAAGCTGGGAACGCAGATGAAGGCAACCGGCGAAGTAATGGCCATTGACAACAGTTTCGAGGGGGCGCTTATGAAGGCGGTCCGTTCCTTGGAACAGCATGTGAATTCTCTGCAGCTGGATAGTCTCAAGCGTCTCTCGGACGAGGAGATTCACGCCCGGCTGGAGTTGATTGATGACCAACGTCTGTTTGTTATGGCAGAGGCGCTGCGCCGCGGGATTGCTCCCGAAGAGATTAACCGGATTACAAAGGTGGACATTTGGTTCCTGGACCGGTTCCAGGACATTGTAAACATGGAGCGGCGGATTGCGTCTGAACCGCTGGATTATGCGCTGCTGCGCCGGGCAAAGGAGATGGGCTTTACCGATGCGTTCATCGGCGAGCTTTGCGGCAAAACGCATTTTGATATCAAACAACTTCGGGATGATTTGAATATTCATGCATCCTTTAAAATGGTGGATACCTGTGCGGCGGAGTTTGATGCTGCTACTCCCTATTACTATTCCACCTATGACGATGAAAACGAGGCGGAGGGAACCGATGTTCCCAAGAAGGTGCTGGTGCTGGGTTCCGGACCGATTCGCATCGGCCAGGGAATCGAGTTCGACTTCTGCTCTGTGCATTCGGTTTGGAGCCTGAAAAAGCTGGGCTGCTATACTATCATCGTCAATAACAATCCGGAAACTGTTTCCACGGATTTTGACGTGGCGGACAAGCTGTATTTTGAGCCGCTGACAGCGGAGGATGTACAGAATATTGTAGAATTGGAAAAACCATGGGGAGCCGTCGTACAGTTTGGCGGACAGACTGCCATCAAATTGACGCAGGATCTCACCAACATGGGAGTCCATATTCTCGGAACCGATGCAGAAGGTGTGGATGCGGCGGAAGATCGGGAAAAATTTGACGAGATTCTCAAGATGACCCACATCGAGAAAGCGGAGGCGGGGACCTGCTTTACTGCAGAGGAAGGCAAAAAGATTGCAGGGAAAATCGGGTATCCTGTATTGGTACGGCCTTCCTATGTGCTGGGTGGACAGGGAATGCAGATTGCGTATAATGACAAGGATATCGAGGACTACATGGCTATTATTAACATGTATTCTCAGGAACATCCAATTCTGATCGATAAATATCTTATGGGACGGGAATTGGAAGTGGATGCAGTTTGTGACGGCGAGGATATCCTCATTCCAGGCATTATGGAGCATATTGAACGGGCTGGCATCCATTCCGGCGATTCGATTTCTGTCTATCCTCCGGTAAAAATTGAGCGCCGGCATCAGGAGATTATTGCAGATTACAGTAAGCGACTGGCCACTGCCCTGCATGTTGTGGGATTGGTTAATATCCAGTTTGTGATCTACAATGACAAAGTCTATGTGATCGAGGTCAATCCGCGGTCTTCCCGAACAATTCCATACATTACAAAGGTCACAGGTGTGCCGATCATTGAGCTGGCCACCAGGGTTATGCTGGGAGAAAAACTCAAAGATTTGGGCTACGGAACCGGACTTTATCCAGAGTCGCCCTACTATGCTGTGAAAATGCCTGTCTTCTCCTTTTCAAAGCTCACGGATGTAGATACATCCCTTGGGCCGGAAATGAAATCCACCGGCGAAGTGCTGGGAATTGACCAGGATTTCAACCAAGCGCTTTTAAAGGCCTTTAAGGGCGTGGGAATGCAGATTCCCAAAAAAGACAGCAATATCCTTCTGACGGTAAAGGATGCAGACAAGCCGGAGATTCTCCCCATTGCCAGAAGCATGGAGGAACTCGGAATGCATCTCTACTGCACTTCCGGTACTTATGAATTTCTGAAACAGCATGATGTCAACTGCCAGAAGGTCAATCGAATCTCAGAGGGAAGTCCTTCTATCCTGGACATGATTGAGATTGGAATGTTTGATATGGTAATTAATACGCCGGCCAATGACCGGAAACATAACAAAGACGGCTTTACCATTCGCCGTGCGGCCACGGAACATTCTATTCCGGTCATTACGGCCATTGATACAGCGCGGGCTGTGATCCAGGCTAGAACCATGGGAAGAGCCAGTGAGCTTCGGGCTGTAGATGTAACAAAGATTAACCACAAATAATATATACACGGCGAGAAACCTTCTGGCTTCTCGCTCCGTGTTTTTGGAGAAAGGAGAAAGCTGCATGAACCATCAAACGGTTATTGTCCTGGATTTTGGAGGTCAGTATAATCAGCTCATCGCTCGCCGAGTACGGGAATGCAATGTTTACTGTGAGGTCAAGCCATATACCACGCCGCTTGAGGAGTTAAAGGCCATGAACCCAATTGGCTTTATCTTTACCGGTGGCCCAAACAGCGTCTATGACGACGCGGCTCCGCACTGTGATCCGGAACTCTTTACCCTTGGAATTCCGGTGTTGGGTATTTGCTATGGCTGCCAGCTTATGGCGTATTCGCTGGGTGGTGAGGTCACTGCGGCCCAGGCCGATACAGCTCGGGAATATGGAAAAACGAAGACCTACTATAATACAGCTTGCAAACTCTTTCGGGGATTGCCGCAGGAAGGTATTTCGTGGATGAGCCATGGCGATTATATGGCCAAGGTGCCGGACGGCTTCTCACTGGTGGCCCATACAGATATGTGTCCGACAGCAGCTATTTGCGATGAGGAGCGGGGGTTTTACGGAGTTCAGTACCACCCGGAAGTGAATCACACGGAAAATGGGATACGGATGATTCGGAATTTCCTCTATGAGGTCTGCGGTGCGCAGGGCGACTGGACCATGGAAGATTACTGCAAGACTGCTGTCGCCTCAATTCGGCAGAAAGTGGGGGGAGGCAAAGTATTGTTGGCCTTATCCGGTGGGGTGGATTCTTCTGTAGCGGCTGCACTACTGGCTGAAGCAGTGGGGAATCAGCTCACCTGTGTGTTTGTAGATCACGGCCTGATGCGGAAAAACGAGGGGGATGAAGTAGAAGCCGCTTTCTCAAAGTGGGATATCAATTTTGTCCGGGTGGATGCGGAGCAGCGGTTCCTCTCCAAGCTGGACGGTATATCTGAGCCGGAGCAAAAACGCAAGATTATCGGTGAGGAGTTTATCCGTGTCTTTGAGGAAGAGGGCAAAAAGATTGGTTCTGTGGACTATTTGGTTCAGGGAACTATCTATCCGGATGTGATAGAATCCGGGACCGGTGATGCGGCCGTTATTAAGAGCCATCATAATGTCGGAGGCCTCCCGGACTATGTAGACTTTAAGGAGATTATTGAACCCCTTCGGATGCTGTTTAAGGATGAAGTTCGTCAACTGGGTCGGGAGCTTGGTTTGCCGAGCTATCTGGTGCAAAGGCAGCCTTTCCCAGGCCCCGGACTTGCGATTCGTATCATTGGAAACATTACCAAGGAGAAGGCTGACACATTGCGAGATGCCGATGCAATCTTCCGGGATGAGATCGCCGATGCCGGTTTAGATACAGAAATCAGCCAATACTTTGCAGTTTTGACAAACATGCGGTCTGTTGGCGTTATGGGTGACGGACGAACTTATGATTATACATTGGCGCTTCGCGGTGTAACGACCAGTGACTTTATGACTGCGGACTGGGCGCGTATTCCCTATGATGTGTTGGATAAAATTTCAGTTCGTATAGTCAATGAGGTGAAGGGAATTAATCGTGTAGTCTATGATATTACATCAAAGCCGCCGGCGACTATTGAGTGGGAATGATTTCAGAAACCCGGAAAAGCCTGATATGGCTGGGTTTTTGAAGGGTTAAGGCCCTCCGTGGCAACGATTTGGCAACAGTTTTCATTATTCCAAAGATAAAGA
>CABRZL010000011.1 GCA_902475435.1 uncultured Eubacteriales bacterium
AACAGAAGGTGCCTTGCCCTACATGGTGGAACCGGGAACGGGGCTTCCGCAATGTTCGCACCAAATGGGAGAAGAAAGACCCGGAAAACGGGCGGTATATGTGGGATTTCTCCGTGATAAAGGACATCCTGATGAATCCCGTATATACTGGGGCGATAGCTTCCCAAAAGAAGGATTACCGCTTCAAAATCGGCACCATTGGCGAGAAGAAGCCGCAGGACTGGATCGTGGTGGAGGAACGGCACGAACCGTTGATAGACAGCAAGAGTTTTGCCATCGTGCAGGACAAGCTGAAATCCCGCCAGCGCCCCCGGCAGGACGGGGAAACCAGCCTGTTTGCCGGGCTTATCAAGTGTGGCGAGTGCGGCAAGTCGCTGACCATCCGCACCACCCACGCCAAATACCCCCAGCAGATTTACGCCTGTAAGACCTATGGGGCGTTCGGCAAGAACCATTGCACCCAGCACCGGGTGGAGTATGACACCCTCTACCACCTTGTCCTGAACAAAATCCGGGAGTGTGCCAAGGCCGCCCTGACTGATGGGGAAGCCATTGCCGGGAAGCTGACCAACACCTGCGAAGCCGAACAGAAAGGCCAGCGGGAAGCATTGGAGCGTTCCCTGACAAAAGACGAGGAACGGATTGAGGTTCTGGAAAAAATGGTGCTGCGGCTCTATGAGGACATGGTTGCCGGGCGGATCAGCGAAGCTAACTTTAATCTCATGCTGGACAAGACGCAGAAGGAACAGGCCGAGTTGAAAGAACGGGTTGCACAGGGGCGCAAGAAGCTGGCTGATGAAATGCGGCTGGCGATGGACGCCAAACAATGGGTGGACGCCATTCAGGAATATGCCGACATCACGGAGCTGGACGCAGCCACCCTAAACCGCCTGATTAAAGAAATCGTTGTCCATGAACACATCGACAGCGATAAGACACGACACATTTCTATCGAAATTCACTTCAATCTCAAACCCATCCCGGAGGTGGAACAGGTCAAAGGCTGACCTGTTCCCGCCGGGGCGGTTCTAAAACAATTCCATATATTTTTTGACACGCCGCCGCCCGCCATCGAGCAAGGTTTTACTCCTATTTGGGGATAAAACAGCTCATGGCGGGCGGAGGTATCGCCCTGGTGGGTGCCACGCTGATTCCGCTGCTCTCCGGCCTGTTCGGTTAATGACGGATGGGCAGTCTGTTTGAATGGATAACAGACTGGATTAAAGAGGGCTTAATTGAAGCGATTACAGGACAATATACCGGTATTTTTGAGTCGGTCAACAACCAGGTTTCGGATGTGGCTTCGCAGGTAGGCCAGACGCCGCAGGGGTGGAATGGCGGCGTGTTCAGTATGATCCAGAATCTTTCTGAAACCGTCGTCATTCCCATTGCGGGAATCATCCTGACATTTGTGCTGGTCTATGAGCTGATTCAGATGATTCTTGAAAAAAACAACATGCACGATTTTGACACCTTTAACATTTTCAAGTGGATTTTCAAGACCTTTGTTGCCACATATCTGCTTACCAACTGTTTTACTATCGTTATGGCGGTATTTGATGTCGCCCAAAATGTGGTAAGCCAGAGTGCCGGCGTGATAAACGGAAGTCTGGATGTCACCGCCGCGCTGTCTGACCTGGAAACGCAGCTTGAAGCAATGGGAATGTGGGAGCTGATCGGCCTGTGGCTGGAAACCAATATCATTAACTTGTGCATGTGGGTATTGTCTATCGTAATCTTTGTCATTGTGTATGGCCGTATGATTGAAATATATCTCACGGTCAGCCTGGCACCCATACCGTTTTCCACGATGGCAAACCGTGAATGGGGGCAGATGGGAACCAATTACCTGCGTTCCCTGTTTGCTTTAGGTTTTCAGGGCTTTTTGATTTTGGTCTGTGTTGCGATTTACGCGGTGCTGGTCCAGTCAATCCCTTCTTCCGGCGATATTCACGGAGCAATCTGGGGCACGGCGGGCTATACGGTCCTGCTGGCCTTTGCCCTGTTTAAGACAGGCTCGCTATCCAAAAGTATATTTAACTCGCATTAGTGCGTAACCAATCTATATTTTCGACAAGGAGGATTTTTCATATGAGTAAAACCAACAATGAATCCATGCAGCCGGAGGTACAGGCGCCGGAGGCGTCCGAGGGCCTGAAACTGGACGTCCGTGTGCGTCCTATCGCGCCGATGGGGAACCTGCTGGCCTTTGCCAATGTGACAATCGGCGGGTGTTTTAAGATCGACGGCTTCCGTATCTGTTCCGGTGAAAAGGGGCTGTATGTCAATATGCCTTCCACCCAGGACGGGAAAGGGAACTGGAAAGATGTGTGCTGGCCTGTAACGGCGGATTTCCGCAGACAGCTCAATGACGCGCTGATTGAAGGGTACGGCCAGGCGATTGAAAATTTGCAGGCTACGCTTGAAGCGACCAAAGGCGCTGCGGACAGACCTTCGCTGTCCGGCGCTCTCAAAGAAAATGCCGGAAAAGTGAAAGCTCAGCCGGCGAAAGCCGCACCTGCAAAAAATGAGCAGGCCCGTTGATGCAGGAGCAGAAAAAATATGGCATCGTGTATGCGGACCCGCCCTGGCGTTATGATATGAAACGCGGAAACGGTGTTGCCGAAAAGCATTATCCCACGATGAGCATTGAGGAAATATGCGCACTGCCGGTTGCAGAACTTGCGGCCAAAGACAGTGCGCTTTTTCTATGGGCTACCTTCCCGCAGCTTAACGAGGCGTTCCGTGTGATGGAGGCATGGGGATTTAAGTATAAGACGCTGGCCTTTTTGTGGCTGAAACAGAACCGGAAAGCGGATTCCTGGTTTTATGGAATGGGCTTCTGGACGCGGAGCAATGCCGAGGTATGTCTTTTGGCGACACGGGGGCATCCCAAACGCCAGTGTGCGGGAATCCATCAGTTTGTCATTTCCCACATTGAGCAGCACAGCAAGAAACCGGACGAGGTACGGGATAAGATCGTAAAACTCATGGGCGACCAGCCCAGGGTGGAACTCTTTGCGAGGCAGCAGATCCCCGGCTGGGACGTATGGGGAAATGAAGTGGAATGTACGGCCATGATGCCGAAACGGAAGGAGTGACCGAATGGAACAGGACGCAAAAAGATTGCTGTTAGAACGGCTGGATGATTGCCTGAAAGTCCATGCGGATATGCTGGACGCGGAAAATATCGGCGCCATTTATGAATTGCAGGACTTGGCGGAGCTCCATTATTACCTGAAGGTGGAGCATGAATTCACACCTGCGGAGGTGGAGGCGCTTCTGGAATTTCAGGACCCTTTGGATGTGGCGCGCTGGTGCAAGGAAGATAACACACATACGCACAGCTTTCCAATCCGTGAACTGTTGAAAGAAATCAATGCGTATGAGCGATTCACAAAGGCAGACCCGGTACCGTCATTTTCCGATAAGTATGCCGAGCTGATGCGGGCATTGACAAAAAACCTCTACGCCTACCAGGAAGAATTGATGTCCTGTGATAAACAGGCCATACTCAGCAGGACCGAAGAAACCGCCGCGGTCATGGCCGCTTACCGCTATATGCAGGATATGTGTTCCCCGAATGAGAAAGAGGTGGATTACCTTCTTCGTTATGATAATCCGCTGAAACTGATTGCGGATCATTGGCCGGACAGTGCGGTTACTTCCGGGGAGGCGGTTCTTTGCGGCGTGATGGAAGAAATAGATTCACCGCCGGAGGAACGGGCGCAGCCGCTAAAGTCTATCCGGGAACGGCTGCAACATGCGGCCAAAGAGGTAAAAGATCGTCCGGCTTCAGAAAAAGCGAACCGCAGCGCCGATGCACGCTGACGGTACCGGGATTTTGGGATTACGGTGAATGGAGGTGAATCAGATGCCGTATGTACCTGTACCAAAGGACTTAACAAAAGTCAAGACCAAGCTGGCTTTCAATCTGACGAAGCGCCAGCTCATTTGTTTCAGTCTGGCCGCATTGGTGGGGCTGCCGGTGTATTTTCTTACCCGCGGCGCTATCGGTAATTCTGCGGCGGTCCTTCTTATGATCGGGCTTATGATGCCCTTTTTCTTCTTTGCCATGTATGAAAAGGATGGACAGGCGGCGGAAAAGCTGTTGAAGAACCGGCTCCGCTATAAGCTCTGGCCGAAGAATCGGCCTTACCGGACTGAAAATCTTTATAAATCGATTGCCAAAAAGGAGGTATCACAGATTGCCAAAAACCAAGCAGCAGGAGGCGCAGGAAAGACGCCTGCAAAGAAATGTAAAGCAGGCCAAAAAGACCTGCGCCGAAGCAAAAAAGGCAGGACGTAAATCTGCCTCGCATGGGAGACCGCCTAAGAAGGGCGGCTTTTTTTCCGGGCTGAAAGCGGATGCCCCGCAGACGGTCCAGCAGAGTATTCCCTATAAGGAGATGTACCGGGACGGTATTTGCCGGTTGAGCGGTAATTTTTATACCAAGACGGTACAGTTCTTTGACATTAACTATCAGCTTGCACAGGCGGATGATAAGGCACAGATATTTGAGGGATATTGTGATTTCCTCAATTACTTTGATGCCTCTATTCATGTGCAGCTTACCTTTATCAACCAGCGGGCCAATATGCAGGATTTCGCCCGCAGTATTGATATTCCCATCCGCGGCGACGAATACGATGGGATTCGCCGGGAATATGGGGATATGCTCAAAAGCCAGTTACAAAAGGGAAACAACGGCCTTACCAAACGCAAATATATCACCTTTGGAATTGAGGCGGACGATCTTCGTACCGCAAAAATGCGTCTGGAACGGATTGAGACCGATGTGCTGGCAAACTTCAAGACTTTGGGTGTCCAGGCAAGGCCGTTAAATGGTCTGGAACGTCTGGAATTGCTTCACAGCCAGCTCCACCCGGACGGTCAGGAGAGGTTTCATTTTACATGGAGCGACCTGCCGAAAACCGGGCTTTCCACGAAGGACTATATCGCTCCTTCCGGGCTGTCATTTTCCAATGATGGAAAGACATTCCGGGTGGGCGACCATTCCGGGGCGGTTTCCTTCTTACAGATTTTAGCCCCGGAGCTGACGGACCGGCTGCTGGCGGACCTTCTGGATTTGAATGACGCAGTAACGGTAAACCTGCATATCCAGTCCATCGACCAGGCAGAGGCAATCCGCAATATCAAGCGCAAGATGTCTGATCTGCAGAAAATGACGATTGAGGAACAAAAGAAAGCGGTCCGCTCCGGTTATGACATGGACATCATACCAACGGACCTTGCCACTTATGGCGAAGAAGCAAAGAATCTTTTGCAGGATTTGCAGAGCAGGAACGAGAGGATGTTCCTTGTGACGGTTTTGGTGGAGAATATCGCTTCCAGGCGTCAAAAGCTGTTCAACGACATTTTTGCGGCTTCCGGTGTGGCGCAGAAATATAACTGTGCCTTGAAACGCCTGGATTACCAACAGGAGCAGGGGCTTATGTCCTCTCTCGCCCTGGGTCAGAACCAGATCGAGATTGAGCGGGGGCTTACGACCAGCAGCACGGCGATCTTTGTGCCATTCACTACCTGCGAGCTGTTCCAGGAGGGCGAAGCCCTGTATTACGGGTTGAACGCATTGAGCAATAACCTGATTATGGCAAACCGCAAGACACTGAAAAATCCCAACGGTCTGTTTCTGGGAACGCCGGGCAGCGGTAAATCATTTTCCGCAAAGCGTGAGATCGTCAATGTATTCCTGCTGACGGAGGATGACATTATCATCGCGGACCCGGAAAATGAGTATGGGCCGCTGGTACGGCAGTTTGGCGCCCAGGGGCAGGTCATTGATATTTCCCCGACTTCCACCAACTACATCAATCCGATGGATATTAACCTGGACTATTCGGATGACGAGAACCCGATCACGCTGAAAAGTGATTTTATCCTGTCGCTGTGCGACCTTATCATTGGCGGTAAGGAGGGGCTTTCCCCGATTGAGCGCACGATTATTGACCGCTGTACCCGCCTGGTCTACCGGGATTATTTGCAGGACCCTTGCCCGGAGAAGATGCCGGTACTCGGCGACCTGTATGAGCTGCTTTTGAAACAGTCCGAGCCGGAGGCGCAGAATATCGCAACGGCGTTGGAAATCTATGTCAATGGTTCCCTGAACGTGTTTAACCACCGTTCCAACATCAATATGAATAACCACCGGGTCCTTTGCTTCCAGTTGAAGTCTCTCGGCAAGGCGCTGAAGGAGATCGGCCTTTTGATTATGCAGGATGCGGTGTGGAACCGTGTTACCGCCAACCGCTCCAAACACAAGACAACGTGGTTCTATATCGATGAGTTCCACCTTCTTTTGAAGGGGCAGACGGGAAGTTTCAGCGTTGAGATTTGGAAACGGTTTCGGAAATGGGGCGGCATACCGAGCGGTCTGACGCAGAATGTAAAGGACCTGTTGGCCTCCCGTGAGATTGAGAATATCTTTGAAAACTCAGACTTTATCTACATGCTGAACCAGGCGCAGGGGGACCGGCAGATTTTGGCGAAGCAGTTGGGGATTTCCCCGCACCAGCTTTCCTATGTGACCCATTCGGGACCCGGCGAAGGGCTTTTGTTTTTTGGAAATGTGATTATTCCATTTGTCGATCATTTCCCGAAGGATACCCTGCTGTACAGCGTACTTACTACGCGCCCGGATGAAGTTGCGGAGACCGGTGCATGAGCGTCTATACCAGACAAGATTTAAGTATCATGCAGGGGTGGCCGTTAGAGAGAAAAATACAGGTCACACAGACAAAGATCATTGAGTGGTATCTGCATTTTGGCGGCAAAGTGGCGGTTTCTTTTTCAGGAGGAAAAGATTCAACGGTGCTGTTGGATTTGGCGCGCCGGGCTTACCCGGACATTCAGGCGGCGTTTGTCAATACCGGTCTGGAATACCCGGAAATCCGGGCATTTGTCAGGACGGTTTCAAATGTCACATGGCTGCGCCCGGAGATGCCGTTTCATAAGGTAATAGAGACCTATGGCTATCCTGTTATTTCAAAAGAAGTGGCGCGGCGTATTTATTATGCCCGCAGGGGCAGTCTTTGGGCGATTATGCAGTTGCAGGGAATGAACCGGGACGGTTCTTCTTCAAAATTTGCACAGCGGTATGTAAAGTGGGCGCATCTGGTTGATGCGCCTTTTCTGATCTCGGACCAGTGTTGTGCGGTAATGAAGGAGCGGCCTTTGGACAGGTTTACCAAAGAAACGGGTCTACAACCTATTATCGGTACGATGGCCTGTGAGAGCATACGCCGCCAAAGAGCATATCTGTCTACCGGCTGCAATGCCTTTACCAAGAAACAGCCATCTTCGCAGCCTATGTCTTTCTGGATGGAACAGGACGTGCTGCAATACCTGAGACGGACTGGGATTCCTTACGCTTCTGGTATTTACGGCGACATTGTGGAAGAAAACGGAAAACTCGTTACCACCGGAGCCAAACGCACCGGATGTATGTTCTGTATGTTCGGCGTACACCTGGAAAGGCGGCCCAACCGGTTTGAAAAGATGGCATTGACCCACCCAAAGCAATATGACCTTTGTATCAATCGCTTAGGGTGCGGAAAAGTGCTGGATTATATTGGAGTTCCTTATGGATTTACAGGAGGTGATAACAATGCCACGGGACAGGGAATTTCAAAGGAAAAAGAAAGATACCCGGATGCCGGTCCGTGATTCCCATGCGGAGGAAATTGCCGGCACCCGGCAAAAGGAGGCGGATTTTGACCTGCGGCGTGCGCGGGATGGCCCTTCCTCTGCGGGTACTGGCCGGAACCGGAAATATAGCGCCGCAGCGCAGCCGACAGCGGAGGATTTACAGAAGTCTGCCTTCGATATGCCGCAGCAGGAAGATGTTTCCACGCCGGGGGAACCGGAAGGCTGGGATTTGGATAGTGAGCCGGCAAGGGAATCCGATGCGGGAGGTACTTCGGTTCAGGAGGCTACGATACCGGAAACACACCGGAGGGATTTCGGATATGAGGACCACCGGCATGAAGATTCTTTCATCGGAGATTCTGGCACAGGACGCCCGGCGCGGGAGGAATCCAGCCGCACGGCCCATTCCGGCCAGACAGACCGCCGCCGTAGGATGCACCAGTATGGCAACAAGTACCAGCAGCGTTTCCAGGAGGCGGCTAAGGCTGAGGGACCGCAGGAGAAACAGCCTGGGACAGCCGAAGGAGAACCGAAGCGCCCTTCCAAGCTGGAGTTTACCGCTGACGAGCTGCCGCCGGAGACAGCGGATAAAAAGCTGACCCAGGCGAGGCGCAGAGCCGAGCGTGTGGAAAAGAAGCTGGAGGACGCCGAGGCGCGTCTGCCTTCCCGGAAAAAATTGCGGATGGAGACGGCTTCCGACCCGGAGACTGGCAAAGTGAAAAAGCGGCTGAAATTTGAAAAAGAGGTCAAATCCCAACGCGCCCATGTAAAGGGGTCTCTGCCTCTGCGCCCGGTGAAGGCCGGCGCAAATACGGCAATCGGGTACGCCCACAGAAAGGTGTATCAGGCCGAGGAAGAAAATGTAGGCACGAAAGCGGCGCACCGGATCGAGCTTGCAGGCGAGGCCGGGGTACGCACTTTGTACCGGCGCCATAAAACCGCACCGTACCGGAGGGTAACAAAGTTACAGCAGAAATCGGCCAGGACTAATGCCCGGCTTGCCTACCGGCAGGCATTACAGGACAACCCGGAGCTGAAGAAAAATCTCCTTGCGCGGATGTGGCAGAAACGGAAACTAAAGCGTCAGTATGCCAAAGCAGCCAGAGAAGCGAAAAAAGCGGGAAAGAGAGCAAAGGACACCGCTGTTACCACGGAAAAAATCGCTGCCGGTGTGGTTCACGCCATTAGGCGCCACCCGGTTATCTGCGGAATTGTGGTTCTGCTCCTTTTGGTATTTTTCCTGATCACCTCCCTGTTTTCTTCTTTTTCCAACCTGGGGACCGGAGGGCTGGGGAGTCTGGCGGCATCCACTTACCTGGCGGACGATGCGGACATCAACAATGCGGAGCTTAACTATACCGAATGGGAAACGGACCTGCAAATGCAGATCAACCGTGTGGAGACAGACCGGCCCGGTTATGACGAGTACCGCTATAATATCGGCGCCATTGAACATGACCCCTATGTTTTGATGGGGTATCTCACTTCTGCTTATCAGAACTTTACTTATACGCAGATTGAGAGCGTTCTGCGGCAGCTTTTTGGTGAGCAGTATTCCCTATCCTTTACGGAGGAAACGGAAATCCGGTACCGGACAGAAACCCATGTGGACCCGGAGACCGGCGAGGAAACCGAGGAAGAAGTGCCTTACGAGTGGCACATTCTGAATGTAACGCTCACATCTACCCCTCTGGAAAACCTGATCGTCTCACGCATGAGCGCCGACCAGAAAGAAATCTGCGAAATCCTTTTGCAGACCAAAGGCAACCGCCAGTATGTGAAAAATGTATTTGGCACGAACTGGCTGCCCTATGTTACCAGCTACTACGGCTACCGGGTACATCCGATCAGCGGGGAAAAGAATTACCATACCGGCGTTGATATTGGCATGGCCCAGGGTACGGAAATCCTTGCCGGGCATGATGGAACGGTCACGCTGGCCGGCGAAGCAGGCGGATATGGCCTGTGCGTTGCCATTGAGGGCGAGGCTTACGAGGGGCATACCCTTACGACCAAATACGGGCACTGTTCGCAGGTTCTTGTGTCGGCAGGCCAGGAGGTAAAGGCCGGGGATGTGATTGCAAAGGTTGGCAGTACCGGAAATTCTACCGGGCCTCACCTGCACCTGGAGGTGCTGGTTGACGGGCAATACCTGAATCCTTTGTATTTTGCCGATACCGGCGATACCAGTGAGCGGCACCTGCCGACGGCTGGCGCAGGCGGTACGGGCAGCTATTTTGACTATGACATCCCGCCGGAGGCCCTGGAGGATGAACAGTTTGCGCTTATGATTGCGGAGGCGGAAAAATACCTGGGTTATCCGTATGTGTGGGGCGGCGCAAGCCCTTCCACTTCGTTTGACTGTTCCGGTTATGTATCGTGGGTAATCAATAACTGCGGTGTGGGCTGGAACGTGGGAAGGCTGACTGCGGATGGACTTTTGGGTGTGTGTACGCCTGTATCGAGCGCGGACGCAAGACCGGGTGACCTAATTTTCTTCCAGGGCACTTACAATACCAGCGGCGCAAGCCATGTGGGAATCTATGTAGGCAATGGAATGATGATCCATTGTGGAGACCCGATTTCCTACGCAAATATCAATACAAGTTACTGGCAGCAGCATTTTTACACCTTTGGGCGTCTGCCATAACAGATTGGAGGTAACAAATTGAACCCTAAAATTGAAAAACTGGCAAAAGAAATTGAAAAGACCAAAGCGAAGATTGCGGAGCTGCAGGCCAAGCTCCGCGATTTGGAGAAACAGAAAACGGAGCTGGAGAACACCGATTTTGTGGCGGTGGCCCGCAGCTACCACCTGACACCCCAGGAATTGGCCGAATTCTTAAAGACGCGGCAGATGGCGCCCTCACAGGAGACATCGCCGCAGGAACAGGAGGAAATGAATGAGGATTAAACGGATTTCTTTCCTCATGGCACTTGTGTTTCTCATAAGTGCCATGAGCTTACCCATGACGGCCTTTGCCGCCGGGAGCAAAGATACCACGCCCCCTACGCTTACGGCGGTGCTGGACGGCGAAACGGTAAAGATTGAGAGCAGCGATGACAATTCCGGGGTAGAGGCGGTCTATATTGACGAAAACCGCGTCAATTCCCTTACGGATGGAAAGGCCTCTGTCGCGCTGAAGGATTATGCCGGTACGGACAAAAAAGTGAGCGTTTATGCGGTGGACTATGCCGGAAACCGTTCAGATGCGGTAAAGTTTAATAATCCCTATTATAAGGAACCGGAGCCTACGGAGACACCGGATGTACAGTCTGTGCAGTCTCAGGCATCTTCCTCCGGCAGTACCGGCGCCCAAAGCGCTAATTCCGGCAGCGGTGCTTCCAGTACAGGTTCCGCTTCGGGCAGCACTATTACCCAGAGCAGCGGGAACGGAGGTACAGAAAACTCCGGCAGCAGTTCTTCCGATTCATCGGAATCGGTTTCTTCTATCCCGGAGGGTGCGTTTACCCCGGAAGGCACCGGCACGGTACTGGATGAGGCTACCGGTGAGGGAGACGACAAACAGTTTTATACCATCACAACCGAAGCGGGAAATGTGTTCTACCTTATTATTGACGGGAAACGTGACAGCAACAATGTTTACTTTCTGAACGGCGTTACCGAGGCTGACCTGATGGCCTTAGCCGAAAAGAGCGACGGCAGCGTGAGCGTGATCCCGGAAACGGAGGTATGCACCTGTACGGATAAATGCGAGGCCGGAAACGTCAATACGGATTGTCCGCTTTGTAAGAATGACCTGAATGGCTGTACGGGAAAAGCGGCGGTCACGGAGCCGGAAGAACCAAACGAACCGGAACAGCCGGAAAAAGACAGCAGCAGCGTTGGCACGATTATTTTTATTGTCGTCGCCCTGCTTGCAGTTGGCGGAGTCGGTTATTATGTCAAGATCGTGCGTCCGAAGCAGCAGGCGGAGGATGACGAAGAATTTGACGAGGATGAGGCTTATGGCGAAGGTTTTGACCCGGACGAGGCTTACGGTGAGCCGGATTATCTGTCGGAGGATGATTTTGACGACAGGACTTCGGAAGGCAATCAGGAGGACGGCGAATAATGAGCCGTCCTTCATTATTTATGAAAGTGAGGTCTTTCTATATGAAAACAAACAAACACCGCCGCGGCCTTCACAGGCTTGTGGCATTTTTACTCTGCGCGGTTTGCCTCTTTGGTCTGATTCCTGCGCAGGCATTTGCTATGGAGCCGGGACAGAAAGCAAGTTCCTGGCTGGGAGACCAGTATGTGGGCTCTGATGGGCAGCATTATTATGCGCCGGCTCCTTACACCTATCTGGTCTACAATTCAAATGGAACAATGGATGTACGCACCAGTTCGGGAGGCAATGCCTACCGTCACTATATGCTGACGCTTTCCGATGGCACCAGCCAGCAGGTTTATTGTGTGGAGAGTGGGATTCCCTATAATACCTCTGATAATTCCTATACATCAGAGAGCGGGACGAACAGCCAATACTTAAACCTTCTCCCTGCCGAAGCAAGACGAGGGATTACCCTGGCAACTATTTACGGCTGGAAACCCGGTGCCTCCCTTCCCGTTTCCGGAATCAATGAGGATGATTATAAGATGGCAACTCAGATTATACTCTGGGAATACCAGCAGCAGCTTCGGAGCGACCCTTACAGCCGTCACGGTAACGGTCATGCCTCCGCAGATCAGTATTACAGCGTGATTGCCGGGCGTCCTGCGGAGAAAGCCTATAACTGGATTCTTTCGCAGGTCGCTTCCCATTCCACGGTTCCGTCCTTTACTTCCTCCAAGAAAAGCGAGGCCCCGGAGCTGGAACTGAAATGGGACACGGACAAAAAGATTTATACCCTGACTGTTACCGATACCAACAACCTGAATATCGATCTGGAAAATCTTGCCGGCAGCGGCGTGTCCGTTACCAGAAACGGCAACAAGTACACCTTTACCAGCAGGAACATGATTATGGACCCTGTGACCTTTGAATTCCGCAAGGATATTCCGGTTGCAAACGATATGCTGATTTGGGGGCGACCTGGTTATCAGACCATGATGACCGGCGCCAGTGACCCGGTTTCCTTCTTCGTAAAAATCAAGACGGAGACCTACGGCACCGCAAAGATTGTCAAGACCAGTGAGGACGGCATTGTGTCCGGGATTTCTTTTCACATTTCCGGCACCGATATTTTGGGAAATGAAGTCAACGAGGATGTTACCACCGGGGAAAACGGGCAGATTGCAAAGAAGCTCCTTCCCGGTACTTATCTTGTGACCGAGATTCCGGTAGACCGCTATGTGACACCTTCCGCGCAGTATGTGACGGTTGAGAGCGGACAGACCGTTGCTGTCCATTTCAGTAATATTCTGAAGAAATTCCGCGTCCATGTAGTAAAGAGCGACGCAGATACCGGAACCGCCCAGGGCGATGCTACCCTGGCAGGCGCAACTTATGGCCTGTTCAATAACGGTGAATTGGTAGATACCTACACCACCGGGTCGGACGGCAGTTTTATGACCCGCTATTATGTCTGCGGCGATAACTGGACGCTCCGTGAGATTGAACCAAGTACCGGTTATCTTTTGAATGATACCGTTTATGAGGTGGGCGCGTCCCCTTCTTTGTATGAAGTGGAGCTGAACACAACGGAAAACAACGTCACGGAAACTGTGATTTACGGCAACATTCAGCTTGTCAAGCATACGGATGACCCGGACCCGGATGTGTCCGAGGAAGAAAATACGGAGGAACCGAACGAAGGAACCATTGAAAGACCGGAGGCCGGCGCTGTCTTTGAGATTTACCTGAAAGCTGCCGGCAGCTATGATGCGGCGAAAGAAAGTGAGCGCGACCTGCTTACGACGGACAGCGATGGTTTTGCGGCGTCTAAAATGCTGCCATATGGACACTATACGGTCCACCAGGTTGCCGGCGAAGATGGAAAGGCTTTTATTCCGGACTTTACAGTATTTATTTCCGCAGACGGTCAGACTTACAGCTATATCCTGAATAACCGCACCATCACCGCAAGGCTGCGCGTGGAGAAGTGTGACGCCGAGACCGGTAATATTATCCCTATGACCGGTACCGGGTTCCAGATCAAAGACCTGTCTACCGGCGAATTTGTCACGCAGGAAATCTACTACCCGAACCCGGAGACTCTTGATACGTTCTATGTTTCGGATGAAGGCTGGCTGATGCTGCCGGAGCCTTTGCACACCGGCGATTACGAGCTTTACGAGGTGGCGGCGCCTTATGGTTATGTCCTTTCCAGTGAGCCGGTGCCGTTCAGCATTGACGGCAGCGAGGCCGTTGTCACGGTCACACAGTACAATATGCCCCAAAAGGGACAGCTTACGATCACTAAGACCGGAGAGGTATTTGCTTCTGTTCAGGAAAACGAAGGTCTGTATCAGCCGGTTTATGAAGTCATGGGATTGCCCGGCGCGGTCTATGATGTGATTGCCGACGAGGATATTTATACCGGAGACGGCACGCTTCGCGCGGCAAAGGACACGGTTGTAGAGACCCTTACCACCGGGGATGACGGAACGGCGCAGAGCGGGCTTTTGTACCTGGGCCGCTATCGTCTGGAGGAACGCCAGGCGCCGCAGGGCTGTGTCATAAATACTACTCCGGAATATGCGGAGCTTACCTATGCGGGCGAGACGGTGGAGATCACGCAGACCGCCCTCGGTCTTTATGACGAGCGCCAGAAGGTCGATGTTACCCTGTTCAAAGCGCTGGAAACAGATGAACGCTTTGATATTGGGTTTGGCGAGGAATACAAGGATATTTCCTTTGGCCTGTATGCCTCCGCTGACCTGACGGCTGCGGATGGCAGCGTGATTCCGGCAGGCGGGCTTCTGGAAGTTGTTTCCGTTTCCGCAAATGAGGAAGGCGGTTATGACGCTTCTTTTGTCTCTGACCTGCCTTTTGGCAGCTATTATGTGAAGGAGCGCACCACAAACAACGCCTATATTCTTTCCGATACCGAATATCCGGTAGTATTTGAATACGCGGGCCAGGAGACGGCGCTGGTACAGATTCTTGTGAATGACGGCGAGGCCATTTCCAACGACCTGCTCCGCGGGCGTGTAGACGGTGTGAAATACGGTGAGGACGCAGACGGCGGCGAGGCGGTAAAGCTGGCCGGTGCGGTCATGGGCCTGTTTCAGCCTGACACGGAGGAATTTACCGAGGAAAATGCGCTGCTTACCGTTGCTACCGGCGAGGACGGCAGCTTTGCCTTTGAGAATATCCCTTACGGCCACTGGATCGTAAAAGAAATCTCCGCTCCGGCGCTTTATAGCATCAGCCCGGAAGAACATCATATCTATATCGGTACGGACGGCCAGAGCATTGAAATCCGTGTGGATGATACCCTGATTCGCGGCAGCGTACAGGTCAGAAAGACCGAAGCGGTTGACGAGCCTTCTTCCGTGGAGAAAGATGACGAGGATAACAATACCTTCATGCGGTTCCTCTCCGGCGCGGTATTTGAACTGTATGAGGACGCCAACGGCAACAAAGAGTTTGACAGTGAGGATAAGCTGCTGGGAACGCTTACGGAGACGGACGCCGGATTCCATACGGCGGAAAATCTTCTGGCAAAGGGCTATTTTGTGAAGGAAAGCAAAGCGCCGGAGGGTTATCAGCTTGACGAAAATGCTTACTACTTTGAAATTACCGAGGACGGCCAGACGGTAGTTGTGGAAAATGGGGAGGCTGGACGCGGCTTTACCAACGAGGCGTACCGCGGCAACCTGAAGATCACAAAGGATTCCAGTGACGGACGCAAGGATGGGTTCGCCATTGAGGTCAAGAGCGCAGACGGCTCCTATTGCGAAACCTTTACCACTCCAAAATCCGGCGTGATTGAGGTTAAGGGGCTGCGTGTCGGTATTTATACGGTAACAGAGGTAGCGAACCGTGCCAGCAAGGATTATATCATTCCTGACGCGGCCACGGTGGAAATCAAGGCGGATCAAACAGCTACGGTCCAGTTCTTCAATGAGAAACCGGAAGAACCGGAAAATCCGGAAAACCCGACCACGCCGTCTACGCCTTCCACTCCTTCCACGCCGTCGAATCCTGATAAGGCTGTACCGCAGACCGGGGATGACAACTTCATTTTCCTGTATGGGGGTCTTTTGGCGCTGTCTGTGATTGGCGGAGGGCTGTTCGCTGTTTCCTATTTCAAAAAGGGAAAATACAGCAGAAGGACACCTAAGACAAAGGCTGCCGGCATTACAGTCGTTTCCCTCTGTGCGGCGCTGGCCCTGTGCAGCGGTTTCCTGATGGTACGGGACATATGCCAGTACCGGGAGAGCGCCGGAGCCTATGACGACATTGCTTCCCTTGTAGAACTGCCGGAGGACGGCGAAACCGAGGCGGTTCCAGATGAAATGGAAACTGCCGGGCAGGACCTTTCTGTGGTCCTCCCGGTGGTAGACTTTGAAGCTCTTTGGGAGACCGGGCCGGACATTATCGGATGGCTCAACCTTCCCGATACGGTTATCAATTATCCGGTTACGCAGGCTGAGGACAACGAATATTACCTGCGCCATCTGTATGACGGTACCTATAATAAGACGGGCTGCCTGTTTGCGGACTATGAGAACCAGGCAGATTTTTCAGACCGCAATACCATTATCTACGGTCACAATATGCGGGACGGCTCCATGTTCGCTGTACTGAATGAGTATGACGGGCAGAGGTATTTTGACGAACACCCACAGATGTATCTTGTGACGCCGGATGGCGGTTATCTCTGCGAGATTTTCACGGCGTTTGCGGCAGACCCTGGTGAGTCCGGTAGCGATACCTCTCCATGGAGGCTTAGTTGGAAAGATGACGGGGCCTATACCACATGGCTGTCTGCAATGACGGACCGCTCCGTCATTGAAACGGATGTTACCGTGACTTCCAGTGATAAGGTGCTGACCCTTTCCACCTGTACGCCGGGCGGAGCAGGCAGGTTTATTGTCATGGCAAAGCTGGTGGAAGTAAACAACTGAACAAATCAAAAAAACGGTGCGGGGCATTTGCTCCCGCACCTGCTATTTAGGAGGATTTTTATGGTAAATGCCATTGTTTCGATACCCGGTTATGTTCATCTGTACCGCTCCCTTCTCCGGTTCTATGATATGCCGGAAAATGAAATCAGGGAAATGCTGTATCTTTTGAATACGGCCAACCTGGACTGCTACGAGTATTACCACCCGGAACGTGAGCTGATCCAAAGCGGACCTGTTGCCTTCTGCCATTGGCTGGAGACGATGGACTGCCGCCCTTACCGGACGGAGGTACAGCTTTACAAGTCGCTGCTGTTTATGAAGCGCAGCATTGACCGGGATTTGATCGTGACCTCCCAGCGGGAGGCGCTGCAAACGCTGCGGTGTATCATTTCCAACCTGGAATACCGTTTCTACAAGGCGTATGGAATGGAGATTGAGGACAAACGGACGGTGTACGGAGAATGTACTTACCGGTTGGTTCCCAGGGAGGACGAACCGAGCGTATGCCTGATGCACGACTGGATTTATCTGCCGAGTGCGTAAAATGCAACGGATAGTATATAAAATTCGTTGCAAATGACATGACCGAAGGCCCTTTGGCTT
Source organism: uncultured Eubacteriales bacterium (assembly GCA_902475435.1). GTDB lineage: Bacteria > Bacillota > Clostridia > Oscillospirales > Oscillospiraceae > HGM13006. The sequence goes on from CABRZL010000011.1 coordinate 17,295, forward strand.
GAATAATCTGGCAGACATTTGGAAATACCAAAAATAAGACTCTTTGGACAGTTGAAAAAATGCAACGAATAATATATAATATTCGTTGCAAAGGAGGCAGATTCCAAATGGCAAAAGGATATATTCAAGAAGTACGAAAAAGGGTTGCGGCTGCGGCTGATGGAAGTGTTTTTGCCGCTTCGGATTTTGCGGATATTGCTGATGCGAATACGATACGCTCAGCCCTGTATCGGCTTGTAGAGGACGGTGTTTTACGCCGGATTTTGAAAGGCATTTATGAAAAACCGGAATACAGCGAGATGCTGAAAGAATATGTGGCGGCAGACCCGGACGCTGTGGCAAAGGCGCTGGCCCGAAGTTATCACTGGACCATTGCCCCATGCGGGAATACAGCGTTGAATCTGCTTGGCTTATCTACGCAGGTAACGGCGGTATGGTCCTACATCAGTGACGGACCGTATAAAACCTATGAATGGAACGCCACAAAGCTGCAATTTAAGCATAGGACCAATAAAGAGATTACCGGGCTTTCCTATATGACGATACTTGTTATTCAGGCATTGAAAACTTTAGGTAAATCGAATGTGACTTCCAAAACGATCCAGACGCTGCAATCCCGGTTAAGTGAAAGTGATAAAGCGGCTATGTTAAAGGAGGCGGCGGAATCTACAGATTGGGTCTATGATACGATACGGCAGATTGCCGGGGAGGTACGAGAGAAATGATACAGGTTGCAAGATTTTCAGATAATGATAAGCGGCGGCTGTTTAGAAATACAGCAGATAAAATGGGCTTAAACGATGCGATTGTGGAAAAGGATTTTTGGGTATGCTTTACGCTGGATTATCTCTTTCACCGCTCACCCTGGAAAGATGCCATTACATTCAAGGGCGGTACCAGCTTATCAAAAGCCTTTAACCTGATCAGCCGGTTTTCAGAGGATATAGACCTGATTCTGGATTGGCGTATATTGGGATATGGCAAGGATGAACCCTGGGAGAAACGCTCTAACACGAAACAGGACGCTTTCAATAAGGAGGCTAATGCACGGGCAGAGGTCTTTTTAGCAGAAACCTTCTGTCCGGCAATTAAAGAAGGATTATCTCAGGAGCTTGGCTGTGATGCAGACATCCACATGGATGGCGAAGAAAAGCAGACAGTCATTTTTGCCTACCCCAAATTGTTCAGTAATGCAGGCACTTTGCAGGTGATCCGTTTGGAGATTGGCGCTTTGGCAGCATGGACGCCGGCGACAGCGGCTGAAATTGTTCCGTATGCAGCAGAATATTACCCGGATGTCTTTACGCAGAAAAATACAAGAATTTTGACTGTGGCGCCGGAACGTACCTTTTGGGAGAAAGCTACGATTCTGCACCATGAGGCGAACAGACCGGAACATCTGGAAATGCCGCAGCGTTATTCCAGGCATTATTATGATTTGTACCGTATGTCTATGACTCCGGTTAAAGAGATGGCCTTTACCCGGCTCGATTTGCTGAAGAAAGTCGTAGACTTCAAAATGAAGTTTTATCCGAGAGCATGGGCGAAGTACCCGGAGGCTGAACCGGGCACGTTAAAACTGATTCCTCCGGAATATCGGTTTGCAGCACTGGAGGCAGATTATGAATCAATGAGGGATATGCTCTATGGCGATGTACCGGATTTTGGAACCGTCATGGAGACCGTCAAGATTCTGGAAAAAGAAATCAATACACTTTAAGTACACAGTTTATATTGCCAGCTATTCTAAAATTACTTAGGATAGCTGGCTTTTTGTTTCAAGGGAGGGATGCCACATTACACAAAATGAAGTCAATGCCGTATTTGACGAGCAGGTGCGCCGCTGTGCCGACATCCTGCAAAAGAAAACCAAAGAATATACCGGGGATGATACGGATCGTCTGGGAGCGTTCAAGGCTGCGGCGGCTTTACAGCACTGTTCGCCGGAGCGGGCCCTTGCCGGGATGCTGGCGAAGCATATCATTTCCCTGTATGATATGTGTTTTGCCGATGGCGTCAGCTTTGGCATGGACACATGGGATGAAAAGATCACAGACAGTCTTAATTATCTGTTTTTACTGAAAGCTATTGTAAAGGAGGGACATACCAATCAACAGAATTGAAGTGAAGATTTTGAACTGCCAGGCGGTACAGGAGGCCGAAAAACATATGGTCTTTGCTGCCAGGCTTACCCAAAGGGGCCACCGGATTGCTACAATGGATGACCTGACGGCTCTCTATGAAAAGTCATTTAGCGCTGATACTGTGGCGGCTATCGGCAGCCTTCCGCACCCTACGGTACAGAAATTTGCGGTAATCACCGTTGCGGTTGTGGGAGCAAGCCGGCGCTTTCTGGCGCAGATCACAAGGCACCAGAATGAAGTAAAGTTTATGAGCGCGTCCTTACAGTACAGTAATTACACAGGACAGGCGGATTTTGCCGTCCCCTATGAAGTTTTGGCTGCGCCGAAAGAAATCCAGGAAATGTACCTGAAAAGCTGTAAATCTGATATGGATTGTTACGAAGAATTGTGCGCGGCCGGGATTGGACACGATGCAGCCGGGTATGCCACGCCCCAGGGCCTTAGGAATGTGCTGATTATCAGCGCCACCGCCTTTCAATGGAAACATATTATCGGGCAGAGGGTATGCCGGCGCAATACGGACGAAACCAGGATCGTACTTTTGAAAATCTGGCGGGAGCTTTTTGTGTTAAGTCCGGCGCTGTTCGCCCCTGCTCTTTCCGGTCCCTTCTGTCAAAGGGACAAATGCCTGGAGGGGAAAATGACCTGCGGAAGAAAGATTGTGGGCGGCATGACACCCGGCGAGATTTTGGCGGCAGATTATCCGCTGCTTATGGGAGGCGGCTCCTATGAAGATTAAGCTGATTGATTTTGGCGTGCCGGAGAACCGGAGACCTTATCGGCCACATGGGAACGACGCCGGCGCAGATGTGTATATGCCCTATGACTGTACATTGCAGCCGGGCGAGATTGCAAAGGTTCCGTTGGGTTTTGGGATTGAGGTTCCGGACGGATATGCAGGATATGTGTTTCCGCGCAGTAGCATGGCGGCAAAGGGGCTGGTCTGCGAGCTGCCGCCGGTAGATTCCGGCTATCGCGGTGAAATCCATGCGATTATCAGTAATGTAAGCAATAAAACCCAGGAACTATCCAAAGGTACCCGTGTAGGTCAGCTTGTGATTACCCCGGTTGTGATTGCGGATTTTGTTTCGGAGTTGGGACCAGAGCGTGGAAACGGTAATTTTGGAAGTACCGGCGAATGAGCTTACTTTACTGTCGGTATAGAAGGATGGTTCCTGGGATATGCTGAAAACAGGAGGTTTTCAATCCCTGTAGGTCAATACAAGCTAAAAAGCGGCCAATAATGACCGCTTTACTTCCTGTTATTCAGCTCTTTCATAATGCCGAGAATATAGGCCATTGACTTAGGATCGAGCCGCTTTGCCTCCGCAACGAATTCTTGCAGGGTTTCCGGGTACGCGTTTCCTTCGTCAAAGAATTCCAAAGGGGTTACGCCGAGATATTCGCAGATGTAGAAAAAAGACTGCATGGAGGGAAGTGATTTTTTGTTCTCAATGTTATTGATGTAGTTATTCGCTTGCCCCAACGACAGCGACATGTCGCGTGCAGATACACCCTTTTGCGTCCTCAGCTTTGCCAGCCGTTCTGGGACAAAATCTTCGTACATCAACATCACCTCCCATTCTGTAATAGATTTTACCTCACACTCTCCCTTTATTCGCAAAATACAAGAGGGTGTTTCGGTTGACTTGCTAAAATAAATCTATTAAAATGAGTGGGATAAAAGTTTCAATCTATCGAACGGAGGAACGAGATGGCAGAAAAGACTTGTTGTGTCACAGGACACAGAGATATACCGGCTGAACAGATAGATGCCGTAAAATATGCTTTGCGGCGTGAAATTATAAAGGCGGTTTCGGATGGCTATACCGGGTTTATGACCGGTTTTGCAGATGGCGCGGACCAATACTTTGCGGAAATGGTCGTAAAGCTGCAAGAGGATTTTCCTAACCTGCGTCTGATTGCGGTGATTCCCTATCGGAAACGGGTGGACAGCTTAGAGTCCAGAGAGCAGACAAAGGCGCTGCTTCATGCCTGCGCGGATGTCGTTGTCATTCAGGAGGAATATAGACCAAATGTCTACGCCAAGCGCAACAGGTACATGGTGGAACACTCTGACCGGGTGATTGCCGTCTATGACGGGCGGGAAAAAGGCGGAACGGTAAATACGATCCGACTTACCCATAATATGAAGAAGGAATTGCGGGAGATTCCTGTGGGAGAAATCCACATACCAAGACTGTAGAATTGAATCATGGTAACTTTTATTGACGCTCACTTGACAGTGGGCGTTTTCTTATGCCGAAAAGGAGGGATTTTTTATGTGGAACCTGATAACACACTTTCTGATTTTTGCAGGGGGAATGTCTGCCGGCGTTGTACTGATGTGTCTTTTGCAGGCCGGAAAGCAGGCTGACGAACAGATGGAGGGGCTGAAAAGGAGGAACATGGAATGAATCAGGAATTTGCAGAATATATCAAAAGCCATATCCGGGAATATCTGTCCCAGGATTATAAGGACGCGGATATAACCTTGGAAGAAGTTACGAAGGGAAATGACCGGACACTTACCGGACTTATCATCCGAAAAGGCGGGGAAATGACTGTCCCGACAATCTATCTGGAACCTTTTGAGGCAGAAAACAAAAAAGGTCGTCCGTTGGATGATATAATGCGGCAGATTGCAGAAATCAGAATGGAAAATAGTGTGGGAAAACTCTTTCATGTGGATGATCTGAAAGATTATGAAATAGTCAGACCTATGCTTATGATCCGCTTGTGTGACCCGGAAAAGAACAAGGAATATCTCAAAGGAAAGCCCTATACCATCTGCGGGGAATTGGCGGCAACTTACCGGATTCAGGTCATGGAGAACGAGGAAGGAGTCGCTTCTGTCGCAGTAACGGACAGTATGCTGAATTTGTGGGGGATTACGCCGGAGCAGCTTCATCGTGATACAGTTCATGCGGAAAATGCCAAAAATCCTGTTATGTTTTACAGCATGGAGGATTTAATGTCAGAGCTTATGTTTTCCGTTGAGCCGGAAAACCTTTTTGACAGCCCGGAGCCTGTAGATACCGATTTTACACCCATGTATGTCTTGACAAATCCTGGCAGGCAGGATGGCGCTGGGGTAATTGCGCGGGAGGGGGTACTGGATAAAATCGGTGAATTGGTCGGAAAGAATTTCTATGTCCTACCTTCGTCTGTCCATGAGGTGCTGATTGTACCGGAAAATGGAAATACGCAGGCAAAAGAACTGGAGGATATGCTTCGGGAGGTTAATGCTACTCAGGTGGCGCCGGAGGATTTACTTTCGGATAAGGTACAGTATTATGACCGGGCGGCAAAAACCCTGGGACGGAAACAGGAAAAAGGGCTTTTGGAACGTCTTTCCGAAAACAAAGCGCAGGTCCGGGAAACGGCGGCAAAGATGCCGGAAGAAAGGCGTACCATGAAACAGGAACCATGTTTGTAAAGGGCAGCTATCCGCTGGCCCTTTTATTTTCAAGAAATGGAGGTTACGAGAATGAAGTTGGTAATTGCGGAAAAGCCCTCCGTCGCTATGTCACTGGCGGCGGTGTTGGGCGCGAATGAGAAAAAGGACGGCTATCTGGAAGGCAGCGGGTATCTGGTAAGCTGGTGTGTCGGCCATCTTCTGGAACTGGCGCAGCCGGAAGCCTATGGGGAACAGTATGCTAAATGGCGCTATGGAGATTTGCCGATTCTGCCGGAGGAATGGAAGTATGAAGTACCGAAGGATAAGAAAAAGCAGCTTGACCTTCTCTGCCGGCTGATGAAGGACAAACGGGTGGATTCGGTCGTGTGCGCCACCGATGCCGGACGCGAGGGTGAGCTGATCTTCCGGCTGGTGTATGAGTATGCCGGGTGCAGCAAACCGATGGAACGCCTTTGGATTTCCAGTATGGAGGATGCGGCAATCCGGGATGGTTTTGAGCATTTGCGTCCCGGCCATGAGTATGACCGGCTGTATGACGCCGCTGTGTGCCGGGCCGGGGCTGACTGGCTGATCGGAATTAACGCCACCCGGCTTTTCTCTGTCCTGTATGGTGTCACCCTCAATGTGGGGCGCGTCATGTCCCCTACCCTGGCCCTTCTGGTACAGCGGGAGGCGGAGATTCAGGCATTTACGAGCAAGCCCTTTTACGTACCGGAAATTACCTGCGGTGGATTTACAGCTTCCGGCGAAAAGCTGTCCGGAAAAAATGAGGCTGAAAAAATCCGTATGGTATGTGAGGGGAAGGCCGCTGCGGTGCTGTCTGTGGAAAAACAGGTCAAAACCGTGCAGCCTCCCCGTCTGTACGATTTGACGACCTTACAGCGGGAATGTAACCGCATTTATGGATATACGGCCCAGCAGACTCTTGACTATGTGCAATCCCTTTATGAAAAGAAGCTGGCTACCTATCCCCGGACGGACAGCCAGTATTTGACCGAGGATATGCAGGCCACCGCTGCTTCCCTGATCCTCTGGCTGCGGGATCATATGCCTTTTGGAAAAGGCTGTGCCGGAGAACCGGATATTGACCGCGTGACCGATGGCAGCAAAGTTACCGACCATCACGCTATCATTCCTACGGTGGAGATTGCCCGGACAGATCTGTCAGAACTCCCTTCCGGGGAGCGTAATGTACTGATGCTGATTGCCGCAAGGCTTCTTTGCGCGACGGCTCAGGCAAACCGGTTTGAAGCGGTAACGGCTGTGCTGAATTGTGAGGGCCATTCCTTTACGGCGAAGGGAAAGACCGTATTGCAGGCCGGATGGAAGGATGTGGAGCGCCTTTACCGCATGGGCTTGAAACAGGGAAAGGCAGAAGAAAAAGAGGACGAGGACGCTGCTCTGCCTCCGCTGCAGGAGGGCCAGACATTTGAAAAGGTATCTGCGGGCGTCCGGGAAGGCAAAACTTCCCCGCCGAAGCATTATACCGAAGATTCCCTGCTGGCGGCTATGGAAACAGCGGGCGCTGGGGACAAGGTGAATTGCCCCAACGGGGCAAGAGAGGGCGGCCTGGGCCGTATGCCGGAAGATGCCGAGCGTAAGGGCTTAGGTACGCCGGCCACCCGTGCGGCCACGCTGGAAAAACTGGTTTCTGCCGGTTTCGTGCAGAGAAAGAAAAAACAGCTTATTCCCACGGAAAAAGGTACGAATCTGATCCTGGTCCTGCCGGACAATATCAAATCGCCTATGCTTACCGCGGAATGGGAGTCCATGCTGAAACAGGTGGAGCGCGGCGAGGTTTCAGCAGAGGCTTTTATGGATGGGATTGCGGATATAAGCCGTGCGCTCGTAAAGAACCATACCGCGCCGGAGGAACGGTTTGCCGGATTGTTCCCGGATGCGAAAGGAAATGGACATGAGGCTGTCGGGACCTGCCCTCGCTGCGGAGGAACCGTGTATGAGGGCAAAAAGGGATTTTTCTGCGATAACCGGGATTGTTCTTTTGCGCTCTGGAAGGATAACAAGTTTTTTTCCAGTAAGAAAAAGACCATTACAAAATCTGTGGCGGCTGCACTTCTGAAAGAAGGCCGCGTTTCCATATCCGGGCTTTACAGTGAAAAGACCGGAAGAAACTATGATGCGGAGGTAATTCTGGACGATACCGGCGGTAAATATGTCAATTTCAAGCTGGAATTTCCGGCGAGAAAAGGCGGCAAAAAGTGAGCGGGCCGCCCTGCCGTGGACTAACACGGTCTGAACGCGCGGCAATCCGAAGGCTGGTAACATATTTCTGTGCCAACTATGATGACCGGGATAAGCTCTGCCTACCCTTAGACTGTTCCTGCTATATGCTGAATAAATGGTGGACCGGCTCACTGTGCCGGTACTTCCGTAAGGCGGTGCTTTCAACCGATCCGTCTTTAGAATCTGCCATTACGGGCGAGGACACATCTATGAAACAGAAAATATGCCCGGTCTGCGGGAAGGCTTATCTTCCGACAACCAGCCAGGCATATTGTTCCGATGCCTGCCGCACTTTTGCGAGACGGAAATCCGAGCGGGAACGCAAGCGCAGAAAGCGGCAGAATCAGGGTAATGTGTCCGCAACTTAATGAAAAAAGGGCTTGATTTATAAGGCTTTCGAGAGCCGGTTTGACAGGTACCTATATTAGAATACTCATGGTCTCTGAAATGGGGCTAAGTTGCGGACAAAGGCGCTTTGGGAGGCGCTTATTTTTTTGTCTTCCCAGGGATGACGCCAGACCTTTGCAGGTCTGGCAGATCGTCCCCTTCGGGAACGGCTGCGCGGCTGTGCCGCTGTCAAACACAGTCAGGAGGGATGCTTATAGAAAAAATACCGATTACAGCAGATATTATGCGGATTGATACAGGGACGCAGACCGTTGATATGCAGCAGATTGATAACCGGCGTTTTATGTTCGACCCAGATACAGGAATATTGGTTTTAGGCCGGCAGTATGCGGAAACGAACCTTGTGAATTCCAGTCATGCGGCAGAGCTGGCCGGCGCCGGGATTACAAAGAATTTTGATCATTTTATCCGCGGCTGGATTGGCACTGGCGGGGACTATCCAAAGGGAATCATTCATTTTGCCCCTTGTGTGGACGCGAGGAACATAAAGCTGTTTGAACGGGCTTTTGACACATTGGAGATGTTTCGGAATAATGGCGCGCTGGCGGGGACGGTCATACGCGGATTCGGGAACCGTTGGGAGCAGTCTCTATCCGATATTCTCACGGATTGCCGGGAGGCGGAGCGGAAACCCTCTGTCCGGGAACAGCTAAAGAAAATGCCGGAAAGGAAAGCTGCCCGGCAGAATAAGGAAAATCAACAGGAACGATAGGAGGCGATTTTTTGAGTATCAGCACGATTACAACAGATGATTTACGCTGTATGGAAAGTCAAGAAGGTCTGATTTTGATGGGCTGCGGTGGAGACTTACAGGAATGGGTGGACGGAATCAATGATATGTTTACGGAATCGGGGATTTTGAAAGGCGGCAGCAGGTTTGAGGATGTTTCCGCTTTCCAGTATGACGGCATGACTTGTCTGCTCTATCCTTTTGAGGGCGTGAATCTGGATATTGGAAAACTTGCCATGTGGCGTTTGCAGACCCATGAGAATTTCGGCGGCACATGGCTGTCTGATTTTGTACCCAACCGTTTGGGCGGCTTTATCGGAGAACCTTCGCCGGAACCGGAGAAACCGGATTGTGCTCTGATCGGCCAGGACGGGAATATTTTTAACCTGGTAGGAATTGCCGCCCATACTCTCCGGGAATATGGCCGGAAGGACCAGGCAAAGGAAATGACGGACCGGGTGTTTGCTTCCGGCAGCTATGGAGAGGCGCTTTGTATCATTGGCGAGTATGTCAATATCACCGATTCCCAGCCAGAGACAGAGCGGAAACCCTCTGTCCGGCAGCAGTTGAAGGAAACAAAATCCGTAGAACCGTCCGGCCACGCAAAACCGGGCCGGCAGCAGGAACGATAACAGGAGGATGCAATATGGAACAGACATACGGTGTATGGGCGGTGCGAAGCGCCGCCTCTATCTTTGGACATGCAGAAAGCTGGTGCAAGGAGGACGGCAAGCCTTTGGAATTTGACAGCCGTGAGGCTGCCGAAACCTATGCCAGAGAAATGAATAGCAGGATAACGGCCAATGTGCATTACTATGTGAGGAACAAAGAGCCGGAACCCGGCGCGGTGAAAAAGCGTGCCGCTCAGCCGGAATTAGATGCCCGCGCCCACGCTGAAACCACGCCGAGGAATGAAGCGGCAGAAAAACAAAATGAGATTCCTGGCAGGCAGATCATAGCGGAGCTGGACCCGCTGGTAGAAATCCGGTCCGCGGTACACAGCAATTATGCCGGTATGGTGGCTATGATCGGTGCGGATAACCGGGTATATTTAGGCCGTGAGGAACGCTGTCACGATCAGGGTGTGCCGTCGCCCTATTATGATAATCAGGACGGTTCCCTGTGCTTTGTCTGCGACCAGCCGGATATGTATTATTTTCTTTATGGCGAGGGATGGGCGCATACCCAGGAGGAAATGCTGAACCGCGGGCTTACCATGCGGCAGTATGAGGAATTTGCCAGACTTCGGGACGGAGTGCTGTCGCAGTTTACATTAAGCAGGGAAATCCTGTTTGCGGGGCAGCCCTTCCAGCCGCCCGAAAGCTATCTGCGTAATGCGGAGCTTTACGAGGAAGGCCAGACCGGAAATTATAACATGCTGGACGGCAGGATGAACAATGAGCCCCCTGTCCGTCCCGATTTGACGGACGGGCAGACTTATGAGGAAATAAAAGAGCTTGCCCCGGAGACTTTGCCGGGGGATAAACCGTCCCTTATGGAACGCCTGAAAGCGGACCGCCCGGAACACGATGTCAGGCAGATCGTACCGCCTGATTTGGAAAGGGAACGGTGATAAATGGGAGTAAAATTTGAAAATGTAGATATATTGGATGCTTTAGGTCAGATTATGGAGCTGCATACACAGCACTATAAAGATGATTTTGATATGGATAAAGAACTGATCCCCAAATTGGCTGAATCATCGGACCCGGAGGACAGGCGCCTTCTCTGGATGTCAAGGCCCTGCGGTACCTATACCCTGCGGGAGCGGGAAGTCTATCTGGATGGCAGCTATGAAAATAATGTATGGAAATATTACCATGAGCAGACCAAAGACCCGGTTCTTGCCTTTGCCCTCTCCATAAAAGGGGTTCAGGGCGGCAAAGTGATAGGGAATCTTTATCCGCTGGATTATCCCGAACATGTAGAGCGTGTAAAGCTGCTGACCTGCCCGATTGAAAAGGTAACGGTCACTTTCGAGGATGGCGCTGTTGTTACCCTGCCGTATCAGACCCGCAGAGGGTTTATCAATGAGCTTTCGCCGGAGCATGGAAATCCCAAATTTATGCTCTACAGCCCCGAAAGTGAACAGGAGCTTGCCATAATCCTGAAACGGGAGCGGTTTAAGCGTTCCTACCATGCAAAGCCCGGCAATATAAAAGAGTATATAGACGGCTTGCAAAAAGGCACTGTGCGCAGCCAGTTGAAGGAGCTGCAACCGTCTGCGGTCTCCCATAAAACTATCCGCCATAGAAACGGGTCGGAACGATGACGGGCAAGCGTAACAAGCACTCTGTACGGGTAGAATTTGTCGTTACCGAGCAGGAGGCGGCTCTCATAAAAGAGCGCATGGCGGAGCTGGGAATTACAAATCTTTCTGCATATCTGCGCAAGATGGCGGTGGACGGCTACATTATCCATCTGGATATGCACGATATTCAGGAAATGATACGGCTCCTTCGTATCTGTTCCAATAACTTAAACCAGTACACCCGGCGGGCCAACGAGACCGGCAGCGTCTATGCCGCCGATGTGGAGGATTTGTGCGCCAGACTGGACGGCCTGTGGGATGGTATGGAAAAGCTGCTTCGGGGATTTGCGAACATTTCATAAACAGAAAGAAAAACCGTTGCTTTTCCGAACCGGCCACAGTAAAATTTTTATAGAGGAACAGATCATGTTCCCACGAAAGGAGGCTTGGCTTATGCGGCTGGTGTTCAAAATATTAGCGTTACCCTTTGTCCTGGTTACGGGAATCCTCTATCTGGTGTGCAAATTTCTGGTAATTACATCCGGGGCGGTGTTGGGAATCCTGTCCGGCATTGTTTTTCTGGCGTCGCTGGTTCTGTTCTTTGCCGCCGGCCTGTGGGCGGGGCTTTCGTGGCTGGTAATTGCATTTCTGATCAGCCCCTACGGTCTGCCGATGGCGGCGGCCTGGCTGACCGGGAAAATCGGCGGCATAAACTACGCGCTCAGGGATTTCATTTTTTCATAAACTTTTGCGGCGGGACATTTCGGTGTCCCGCCCTTTTCTTATTTTGGAGGTATCAGATTGAAAGACAATACAGCTATCTATCCTTATTCCGCGTCTTATGCGCGCGAGCATGGGGAGTTGGATCAGTACCGCGCTTCTTATAGGGCAAATATCGCCTGCAAGGAGGCAATCGAGCAGGCCATTGCCGCTCACTACCATGATAACCGCCTCGGCGCAGAGGCCGTACATCAGGTTTTGGAACAATTCGGTTATGACCGGATGTTTTATGTGCTCGCGGTCACAGTCCGGCAAAAAGACTGGGATGGGCGTATTTCCCGTGATAATAAGGATTGGGCAAAAACCATTCCGGTCTATGAAAATCCGGGCAGCTCTGTCCGTGACAGTAATATTTATTTTGTGGTGGACCGCAGCCACCCAGGGCTTACGGATTTATTTCTCACACAGGCCAGGCGGGAGTATGCACAGGCCCAGGAGAAGAAAACTTCTGTCCATGACAGTCTGAACAGGAACAGCAGGCAGAAGGCGAACAGCGATAAACCGAAACCGCACAGACAGCCGGAACGATGACCGGCTGAAATTTGATTAAGGGGGTGATGGGGTGGCGACCACACGGCTGATGCCGCTGCATATTGGAAAAGGCCGAGATATTTCCACGGCTATTGCAGACATCATTGATTATGTGGAAAATCCGCAGAAAACGGATTTTGGAAAATTCATTTATGGGTACGAGTGCGATACCAGGATTGCGGATGCGGAATTTCTTCTTTCCAAGCGGCAGTATTTTAACCAGACCGGAAGGAGCCAGGGCGCGGACGATGTGATTGCCTACCATCTCCGGCAGGCGTTCAAACCCGGCGAGGTCACGCCGGAAGAAGCGAATCAGATTGGGCGGGAACTTGCGCTGAAGCTAACGAAAGGCAATCATGCTTTTGTCGTCTGCACCCATATCGATAAGCACCATGTTCATAACCACATCATAATCAACTCTACAACGCTGGACTGTCAGAAGAAATTCCGCAACTTCTGGGGCTCCACCTGGGCGATCCGGCGCATGAATGACAAGCTCTGTCTGGAACATGGCTTATCGATTGTAGAGGACCCGAAACCGAGCCGGACTCATTACGGCACATGGCTGGGAAGTAAAAAACAGCCCTCCTTCCAGGAGCAGATACGCCGGGCAATCGACGCGGCCCTGGAAGAAAAGCCGAAAGATTTTGAAGAACTTTTGAAAAAGCTGGAGGCTGCCGGTATTGAAGTCAACCGGGAACGAAAGCACCTCCGTTTCCGTGTACCGGGCCAGGAGAACTATACCCGGTGCGATACGCTCAAAGGGGATTATACCGAGCAGGCCATAAAAGAACGGATTGCCGGCACCCGTACTGTAAAGCTCCGGCGTGTTGCTCCCGCAAAACCGGTTTCCAAAGTCGGTCTGCTGGTGGATATTGAGGCGGCGATCCGGGCCGGTAAAGGTCCGGGATATGAACGCTGGGCGAAGGTCTTTAACTTAAAGCAGCTATCCCAGGCGGTAATCTATCTCAAAGAGCATGGCAATATGAGTTATGAGGATTTGCAAGAAAGAACGGCTACGGTTACGGACCGTTTTAACGCACTGTCCACACAAATCAAAGACCTGGAATTACGAATGACGGCCAACGGCGAATTGCAGAAACAGATTGTGAACTATGCGAAAACACGAGCGGTCTATATTGAATACCGCAAGGCCGGCTACAGCAAAAAATTCCGTTCCGAGCACGAGACGGAAATCCTTCTGCATCAGGCGGCAAAAAAACATTTTGACAGCCTGGGAATTACAAAGCTGCCCTCAGTCAAGTCCTTACGGGAGGAATATACTGGACTTCTGGAACAGAAACGGAAAGCCTATGCTGCTTATAAGCAGGCCAGAGCAGAAATGAAAGAACTTCATAATGTGAAGGCCAATGTGGATTATCTTCTGGAACTTCCCGTCGGACAGGAGCCACAGCGGGATATACAGAAATCGCGACAATAGTTTCCTTCTGCTTTCGGTTTCAGCGTTCCAACGGAACGCGCAGCCATCGCCGCAGGCGATGATCTCAGGGGTTTGGGGATATGTCACCAACAAGCATTTTAGGCAGGAATACCGGGAACGGTTTCCTGCCTAAAATACGCAATCTTACGGAAGATTGCATTGCTTGCCTCTTTCTCGCGGGAATAAAATAGGCCAGTGGAAAACCTTCAAGAGACTTGACAAATCCCTGGAGTTCAATTAAAATAAAAGTAGTCAAATATTTGACCGTAAAAGAATGGACTCAGGGGTGGTGAACTATGAATAAGGAGGATAAGAAAAACGCCTATCTGTACTGCAAGTTCAGGGATCAGCAGTACGCTTTGTATGACGAATATGCAAAACGCCACGGTATGTTGATGAAAACCTTGCTGGTGCTGAACGCTCTCTTTTATGCAAAGGAAGGGATGACGCAGGCAGAGATATGTAAGCGGACGTTTCAGTCAAAGCAAACCGTGAATTCCATCATTAGAAATCTCTGGACAGATCACTATGTTACCATTACGGAGATACCGGAAGATAGACGAAACAAAATGGTGGAAATGACAGAAGCAGGTCGGACTTATTGTGAAAAGGTAGTTCGGCATATCACATGGGCGGAGGACACGGCTATGTCAATGTTTACGCCGGAGGAACAAAAGCAGTTGGTTGATTTGTCCCGGACATTTACAAAGAATCTAACGATGTTGGTAAATCAGGAAACGGAGGAATAACAAATGGAATTTTATGAGGTCATTAACACGAGAAGAAGCATCCGTCAGTTTGAGGACAGGGAGATTTCCAGAGAGGTGTTGGAGCGGATTTTGGACGCAGGCTTGAAGGCGCCTTCTTCAAATCATCAAAGAAGATGGGAACTTCTTACCCTGACGGATAAAGCTATGATAATGGAGCTGGCTAAGTTCATCCGGCCCTATCCCTGCCGGATTCAGGAGCCAAAGACCCCGCAGCAGGAAATGTTTAAGATTGCTTACCCGCGCCAGCGCAGCATGATTGAGGAATCAGCCTGCGTCATTCTTCCCTATTACAAGCAGAAGTACCCTCTGAGCGAGGACAAGAACGGCTATGGTCTGATGGATTACGGTGCGACCTGGGCGCTCATTGAAAATATGCTGCTGGCCGCCACCGCCGAAGGAGTTGGCAGCGTGGTCCATATTCCGGTGAAGAAAGAGCCGGAGCAAATCAAGAATTTCCTGAAGGTGCCGGATGGTTGGGGATTGCCCGCTATGGTGGTATTAGGGTACTCCATCAAAGACCCGCTCCTGCCCGCACAGGTCAAAGCAACTGTGGAAAACAAAGTCCGCTGGAACAAATGGTAAGAAATCCGAGGAGGCGTATGATACGATGGAATTTCATGAAGTTATCAATCAAAGGAAAACAAGCCGTGAGTGGACGGACCGGGAGGTTGATTTTGAGGCAATCAAAAGGATTCTGGAAGCAGGCATGAAGGCCCCTTCCTGGGATCACTACCGAAGCTGGCAGTTTATTGTTCTGCATGAGCGCGAGGATAAGGAGCGCGCCTTTGCCTATGCAAAGGCTGTTGCCAAACGCTATGTGGACAGCAACCGCACATATACGCGCCCCAATCTGGCGCAGAAAATGTATGCCTATGCCATGCCGAGGCAGTATACCATGCTGGTGGACTGCCCCTATGTGATTATCCCCCTGTTCAAATGCAATAGGCTCAACGCGGAATGGGTAAGTAAATTAAATCCCCTTACCACCGCCTGGTGTGTGGCCGAAAATATCATGCTGGCCGTTATCAACGAGGGGTTGGGCTACTCGCTGCGGATTCCGCTGAACAAAGAACACGACGTTGTGCTGAACACGCTGGGCGTGCCGCAGGGCTGGATGACCCCGTGCTTTATCGGAGTAGGATACCCGAAGGAGGACGAGCTGGTTTTAGAGCAGTATAGCAGCAGCCCGGATGGACATATCCATATGGGAGGCTGGTAAAATGTGCAGCCAGTTATCCTCCGAATCTACATTGGAAAAAAGAAAATTCAGCGTATCGGGCAAAGAAGTCACGCTCTATCCCGCCATGCAGGCTGATCGGCCATTGATCGTCCTGAACACCTATACCGGCGATGGAGAATCAGTCATGCGTGAAGTGAGAAAAATCAGCGCGGGTGATGTCAATGTGCTTGTCATCGGGAACCTTGACTGGAACCATGATATGACGCCGTGGTATTGTCCTCCACTGTCGGCGGATGATACGGCGGCTACGGGCGGAGCAGATGAATACCTGGAATTGCTTCTTTCCGAGATACTTCCAAAGGCCAGGACGCTTATTTGCGGCAGTCCAATGCGTACCTGTATCGCAGGCTACTCTCTTGCCGGTCTGTTCGCCCTTTATGCAATGTACCGATGCGATGCCTTTGAACGCGCGGCAAGTATATCCGGCTCACTCTGGTTTCCTGATTTTCTGGATTTTACTACAGGCCACGATATGCTGCGGAAACCCGACAGGATCTATCTGTCCCTGGGAGACAAGGAGAAAAAGACAAGACATCCGCTTCTGAAAACCGTGCAGGACAATACGGAAGCCCTTGCGGAGCATTACCGGCAGCTTGGGATTGAGGTGACATTTGAGCTGAATCCTGGCAATCATTTTCAGGATGCGGCGCTCAGAAGCGCAAAAGGAATGACAGCAATATGATAATAAAAGAAATCAATACCAAAAGCGTGATCACAAAGACAGACCTTCCCGTCTGTGATTATGCTGTGAATCCGTATGTGGGCTGCACTCACGGATGCAAATACTGCTATGCCAGTTTTATGAAACGGTTTACCAACCATCCGGAGCCCTGGGGAGAGTTTTTGGATGTAAAGTATTGGCCCAAGATCAGGAAACCGGAAAAGTATGCCGGAAAAGAGCTGTTCTTTGGTACCGTGACCGACCCATACAATCCCCAGGAGGAACAATACCGCCGCACCCGCTCTTTGCTGGAGCAGTTACAGGGCAGCGGTGTAAAAATAACAATCCAAACTAAGTCTGACCTGGTTCTGCGGGATATAGACTTGCTTAAGACTTTTTCAGACATCCGGGTTGGTTTTTCCATCAATACTTTAGAAGAGGCGTTCCGGGCCGATATGGATAAAGCGGTTTCGATTGAAAGACGGCTTGCCGCCATGAAAACGCTGCATGAGGCAGGCATCCGCACCACCTGCTTCATCTCCCCGATCTTTCCGGCGCTGACGGACGTGCCTGCCATTATCGACAGGGTAAAGGATCAGTGTCAGTTGGTATGGCTGGAAAACCTCAACCTGCGCGGCAGCTATAAAACGGTGATTTTGGAGTATATACGGGAAAAGCACCCGGAGCTGCTGCCGATTTACCAGGAGATTTATCAAAAGGGAAATCCAGAATATTGGGAATTGCTGGATATAGAACTGAGAGCCTATGCAGCGGAAGCCGGTCTTGACTATGTGGTGAACGATGACAGTATGATGCGTCCTTTTGAAGCGCCGCCTGTCATTGTGAATTATTTCTACCACGAAAAAATAAAGAAAAGTGCGAAAAAAGGAATGTGAATAGGAAAGAAAGGACGGTAAGGAGTATGCCAGAATTGCCGGAAGTAGAAGCAATTAGAAGGGTGCTGGAACCACAGGTGCAGGGTCTTACGATTCAGGATATTGGGGTTCATAGGCCGGAGATTATTGAACATCCCTCTGCGGACGCGTTTTGCGGCAGGTTAATTGGACAGACCTTTGACCGTGCTGAGCGCCGGGGGAAATTTTTGCTGCTTTGGTTCGAGAGCGGCGACCATATTGTCCTGCATTTGCGAATGACCGGATGCCTCCTGGTAACTCCTGCGGATATGCCGGAAGAAAAGCATACCCATCTTGTTTTTCGACTAAGCAATGGCAAAGAGCTGCGTTTTTCAGATACCCGTCGTTTTGGACGCTTTTGGTTGATAGCAGACGGAGAAACCGATACATACAGCGGGATTGAAAAGCTGGGGGTTGACCCGTTGACTTCTGAATGTAGTGCGGAATATCTGCGGGATCGTCTGGGAAAACGCAAAAAATCAATTAAGGAATGCTTACTGGATCAGAGCATCGTCGCCGGCATTGGCAATATCTATTCGGATGAGATTTTGTTTGCAGCAAAAATCCATCCGGCGCGGCCTGCTAACAGCTTGACAGAAACGGAGTGGACGCGGCTTGCCACCGCCATTCCCCAACAATTAGCATATTTTATCGAAAAAAATCAAATGACACCGGAGGAATATTTAGAAACGAAAGGACAGGATTATCGTAACACGCCGTTTTTACAGGTATATGGCCGTGAAGAAAAGCCTTGCTCCATTTGTGGAGAACTCCTTTGCCGCATGGTAATTGGCGGCAGAGGAAGTACCTATTGTCCCACCTGTCAGAAGAAATAGAAAGATTGCAAACTATCTGGGCGGCGGCTATCAGAGCTGTCGCTCCTGCATTTTATCTGTCGTGCAGGATGTCCTCCCACATATCATGACGAAAACCCATTTTGTGTTCCCTTGACAAAGCATATCTCTTGTGCTATACTAAAGTCAAATCTCGGACTAACAAATGTTAGACTATCAAAAATGGGAGGATAATCATGTGGAGCTGGAAAAAGTGAGAGGATATGTAAATCAATATGGCAGGCTGCGGGATTTGCAATATGCTGCCTACGAAATGTGCGCCAGAAAGCATGGCTTGACGGCGAAGGAACTGTTTGTGCTGGACATCATCTGGTTTTCTTCAGATGGCTGTCTGCAATCGGAAATTAGTGAGCGAATGTCGGCAACCAAACAGACGATCAGTGCCATTATCAAAAAGTTTTGGAAATTGGGCTATGTGTCTTTGACAGAATCAGAAAATGACCGCCGGAATAAGATTGTCCGTTTTACGGATGCCGGACTGGAGTATGCGGAAGGCATTGTCCTACCCGCTGCCAGAGCAGAAATAAATGCTATGGCTGACATGGCCGACGAGGATATTGTAGAGCTTCTTCGTCTTACTACCGTCTTTTCTGAAAATATGAAGGCGGAATTTAGTGGTTTGAGGGAGGAAATGTAGTAGTATATGGGATTGCGTCTAAAGAAAAGCAATGTTGAAAGTGCGGAAAAAAACAACCATATGACTGATACCCAAGAATTCCCGTCTGACAGGCAGATTCAGCATGATTTGGCTATGCGATCTTCTATGCTGCATAGCTATTGCGGTAATGGTACATCCTTTGACACCGCAAGATGCTGTCTGCTGTTTCATGACTGGTACTGGCCTAAAATCCAAAAGAGGCTAAAAGAAGATTTTTTGAAAAGAAAGGATGAAAATTTATGAAAAAGGTTTTTTGTGTGTTGATGGCGGCGGTCTTATTGCTTGCCACTGGATGCAGCAGTAATTCCACGGAAACGGAAGATAATACAGTGCGCATTGGCTGCGAGTTTGCCTATGTCCCCTACAACTGGGAAGAGGACAGCGCCACCGAGTACAATATGCCGATTGAAAACCATGACGGTTTCTATGGCGATGGTTACGATGTGCAAATTGCGAAGCGGGTGGCTGAAGCTATGGGTAAGGAGCCTGTGTTTGTAAAGGTTTCTTTTGACGGGTTGATGCAGGCGCTGAATAATGGACAGATTGACATGGTTATTTCCGGTATGCTGGATTCTCCGGAACATCGTCAGGCCGCAGATTTTTCCAATACATACGCTGTTACCAAAACAGAGTACACGGTTCTGGTGAATAAGGATTCCGCCTATGCCGGGGCAACGTCTCTGGAAGAACTGAGCGGCGCCTCTATTCTGGGACAGCGGGGTACCCGTCTGGACACGGTGATTGACCAGATTCCCGGTGTCAACCATATTTCTCCGGTCGATACGATTCCCGCCATGCTGGATCGGCTGCTCAAGGGAACGGTGGACGGAATTGTCATTAACCGGGAAACTGTAGAGGTTTATACCTCTCAATATGAGGAATTGGTTGGTCTTACTTTCGATGAGGGGGAAGGCTTTGAACTGGATTTTAGCGGCATTTGCGTAGGAGTTCGCAAAGGAGACACGGAATTGCTGGAAGATGTCAATGCAGCACTGGATGAGATCAGCGAGGCAGACAGAACGGCACTCTTTGACGCTGCTATCGAGCGCGGAGGCGAATAATCAATTATGAAAACGAGTTTGAAAGCAAAGAATTTTTGCTGGTTCTGGGGCGCCGTTGCTGCTCTCGTGCTTGTCCTGGCCGTATGGCTGATATACCGGTTTATCCGGGTGGCGGGCCTTTCTGAAATGCCGGAAGGCGATCTGGATGCCATGCTTTATCTGCTGATGAGCGAGCGCAAGGCATGGATCAGCGGTATCGGTCAGACAATGGCGGCCTCCGTAGTTGGCACGGGGATTGGCTTTGCCTTTGCTGTGGTGCTGGCTTACATTCGGCAGAATGAGCCTACGTTGCGAGATCCCAGACCTGTTCAGTATGTGAAGTACATAATGCTGACATTGGAGAAACTGTATGTAACCATTATTCGCGGAACGCCCATGATGGTACAGGCCTGTATTATTTATTACGGAGGCTTTTCTATTGTGAAGGCTCTGATGCCGGGTGCATCTGTTACACAGGTCAATCAGGTTTGGTCTCTGTTTGCCTCTGCCTTGATTACTGTGATTTTGAATTCTGCTGCTTATTTGGCAGAGGTGCTTCGCGGTGGTATCGATTCGGTTGAGCAGGGGCAAAAGGAAGCGGCCTTTTCTCTGGGATTCACGCCCTGGCAATCAATTACCAGGGTGGTTTATCCTCAGGCTATACGCAACAGCCTTCCTTCCATTGTCAACGAGCTGATTAACAATATTAAGGGCACATCGGTACTTACGGTTATTGGTTTCGGAGAGCTTATGTTTGCCACTACATCTATTGCGGGTAAAACCTACCGGTATCTTCCCACCTATCTTGTAGCGGCGGTTCTGTACCTGGTACTGGTTGTCCTGCTCTCTTATGGATTGAATAAACTAGTGGATTGTGCCTTACACCGGCGTAATCCGGGAAAGGGGGACAAGGCGAATGGATGAGAAAAAATGTGTCCTTAGTGTGCGGGGATTGGAAAAAGGGTTTGACGGCGATCATGTTCTGCGTGGGATCGATTTGGATGTGTATCAAGGCGATGTGATTTCTGTCATTGGCCCCAGCGGGTCCGGAAAATCTACGCTCATCCGCTGCATTGATTTCCTGGAGGAACCGGACAAGGGTTCCGTGATTTTAGACGGGACGGATTATACGAATATGTCGGCTCCTCTAAAAGAACTACATGAGAAGGTAGGCATGGTCTTTCAGAGTTTTAACCTGTTTGCCAATCGAACCGTGTTAGAAAATTGCACACTCCCCCTGATAACGGTCAAACGGATGGATCGAAAAACAGCAAAGAACATTGCTTTGCATAATCTGGAAAAAGTGGGGATGGCGCCCTTTTGGCACCGGGGCGCATTGGAACTCTCCGGCGGGCAGAAACAAAGGGTAGCTATTGCCAGGGCGCTGTGCATGGAGCCTCAACTGATGTTGTTTGATGAACCGACCAGTGCATTGGACCCGGAAATGGTGGGCGAAGTGTTGGAAGTTGTTAAGTCCCTGGCACAAAGAGGAACAACAATGATTGTCGTTTCCCATGAGATGACCTTTGTGCGTACTATCTCTACACGCGTGCTGTTCCTCGACAAAGGTGTTATCGAGGAGGATGCCCCGCCGCAAGAACTTTTTACGAATCCGCACTCAGAAAGGGTCAAGGAGTTTTTATCCCACCATATGCTGTAGCAAGTATCGGAGGGCAACTCCGATTTGCTGAAAAATGATGAGGTAGAAGCGAACCGACCCAAAAGGTCGGTTTCCTTTTTTATACTGTGATGCGGACGAGCGGATTTATCAATTTTTCTTTATAAGGAGTAATACAGGTTCCTTGTCAAAATGCCGTTAATCCCGCTGAATACAAAGGGTAAGCTGGATATGACAAAAATACCTGTTGTGATGAAAGCGGGGAATTTTTAATGGAAATTGTGATACGAAAGGCAACACTTGATGAGATAGAATTGCTAATGGAATGGCGCATGGAGGTCTTGCACGAAGTATTCTCAATCCCGCTAAGCAAAAACACAGGTGACTTGGAGCAGGAAAACCGTGTTTATTATCAAAAGGCACTGGCACAGAATGAACATATCGCTTGTTTTGCCTATACAGAGGATAAAATTGTTGGCTGCGGAGGCATCTGCTTTTATCGGGAGATGCCCTCGCCGGATAATCCAACCGGGAAATGCGCCTATTTAATGAACATCTATACCAAGCCACAATTTAGAAAACAGGGTGTAGGCGAAGCAATCATAAAATGGCTTGTAGAACAAGCAATAAAACGCGGCATTTCTAAAATTTATTTAGAAACCTCCGAATCAGGAAAGCGGCTATATACAAAATTTGGGTTTGTTCCCATGCAGGATATGATGAAACTGCCCCCAAAAATCGCAGACATAGTTTTTGAAAAATAATTGAAATATTTAACAATCGTTAGGTGGTGGTGATATGGGAAATTAGTTGTGCTTAATTTGGCTGAATCCGGCAAACAGATAGGAGAAAAATTGTTTGCCCTGCTTACTGTAGATCAAAAAAAGGAGCTAACACAGTATGTCCTTGAGAATGAAACCGGCAGTCTCAATTCGGCCGATAACCTATATCTCCCCATCTTTCGAGGCAAATACTCAATCCCCAAGAAGGTCAGCCAACCTTTAACAGAAGTTCGAGAGGGTGATTTGTATTTCTGCTTAGAGCAGAGGCTTGTAACGGTCCGCGGACAGGTGATTGAGCTAACTGTCAAGGAATTTGAAATCTTCTCTCTGCTTATCTTGAATCCCAAACGGGTATTTACCTACGAGATGCTTATGGATTTGGTATGGAATGAGGATTATACTTACTATTCTCGTAAAGCGGTCAATAACCACGTGAGTAACCTGCGAAAGAAGTTAAAGGTTGCTCCTGATCTGCCGGACTATGTAAAAAGCGTCTACGGGATTGGGTACAAATTTGATTGTTCCTAAGAAAGCACAGTTGCGATGAAATTCGCCGCTGTGCTTTTCTTGTGTACGCCTTTCCTCACATAATGGAATTAGCTGTCGAAAGCACTCTTTAATAAGTGAAATTTGCGCTCGATTTTGATAGAACTATAACACTTCTGGAAAAATAATGGGAAATTTCCCGATATAATTTCCTCCAAATTGAAGGAGGTTAGAAAGAACTACCCTTTTCCTCCTTTGCAGAAGGAGGAAAGGAATTGCAGCCGAAGTCAAACCGCCGGCCTCGACAAGACCGGTTATATGGAATATCAAGCCCCGTAATCCTGCGCTGGATTACGGGGCTTTTCCATTCGACAGGATATGGCATTTCCTGTCTTTTTTCTATAAGAAAAACCAGCAAACAGCATGAGTACGCGTCTGTCTTTCGGCAGCCGCGTTTTTTGCTATATAGGGTGAAGGACAAGCCTTCCTCTGGATGTATTCGCTGTCGCTCTCCACCTCTGATTTCGATTTTGCCAGAAACCAACCTAAAGATCGAAATTGGAGGACTATCTATGAAGGAAATCAATCTGCGGGATTATTACCCGTTTTATACAACAGACATTACTGTGGAGGTACCGGATGAAGTGGCTGACCTGCTCCATGAGTATAAGCTGAACGAGGCGGCTTATATTTTGCGTACATATCGGCACAAAGCATATTTTTCTCTGGACTTTGATGCCAATGTTGAGCGGGATGTATTGATTGTACAGCCCTCTCCTTTGGAAATTTTGGAACAGCGCCGCATGACGGAAACTCTTTACAAAGGGCTTGCCACCTTATCAGAAAAACAGCGGCAGCGGATTTATGCACGCTATTTTCTCGGCATGAACAATGCTGCGATTGCCAGGGCGGAAGGCTGCGAAATCACCTCTGTACGGGACAGTATTAAGCGTGGACTGCGGCAGCTAAAAAAATATTTTGATAAAAATTTGCTGTAACCCCACCCCTTTTTGCCCCAAAAATGAAATGAATAATAGAGGGACATATTCGGCGGACAAGTCCGATGGGTGCGGCCAGACAGCAATGCTCTGGCCCATCCCAAACTGTGAAATGTCATAACTGCCGTACCCTCGCTGCTCTTTGACAACTGAATATACGTTGCTATAGGTACGTCATTCTGTGTTTCGAGCGGCAAATGGGGCGGCGCAAAGACAGGCAGCCAGGGAGGTGATGAATCAGGTTGTCCGAGCGATCAACGCAACTCATTGACCTGGCTGTGGCAGACCGGGCGCGATGACAGCACAGATCATAATGGTACTTTTTCACAATCCCTCACAGACTTGAAGGGAAGTCCCTGCGGTGTACGCTTGCTTTGGCAAAGCGGCGGCATATGCGGGGCTATGATGCGGTGAAGCTAACCGCAGCCTATAGTAACCCCGCTTTGTATATTCAGAGCTGCCGGGGGGCGAGGCAAATACGGCAAACAAAATCGAAATCAGATACAATAGGCCGGACCTGCGTAATTGTACGCAGGCCCGGTTTATGTTTTTACGAATAAACGAGGTAATTATTGGAAAGAATTGAAGGTGAAGGTGGTGATTGAAAGTGACAAGTAATGAAATGAAGCAGCCTATTTCCCCCGAACAGCTTGTAGATATTCGGGATGTAAAAATTGATCGTTCACTCCCGACAGAAGAAAGAATCAAATCTTTTGTTGAGCAAATTAAAAATCCGTATCAATTCAAGGTTGGAGACACTGTTGTACGGGTAGCGTTTGCCAATACACAAAACACGATAACCGACAATTTCCTTAATATGATTGCCTCCATGTGAGATAAGTTCTGGAAGAAATTGGCGCTATTTTTCTTAATGACAGCGTGGACTTTCGCTGGTGTTCATGTTATAATAAGTGTGGACAAAATCAGCGAAACTCCGGTTGCTTTACAATAAACAACGGGAGTGGCGAATTATGCAAAAAATATTAGATAAGAAGTATCATGCCGCCATCTACCTAAGGTTATCAAAGGAAGATGGCGACTTTTCTGTTTCTGGTGATAAAAAGGAAAGTAACAGTATTGCAAATCAGCGTAAGTTGATTATGGAATACCTGAAGAAACATCCTGAAATAGTTTCAGTACAAGAATTTTGTGACGATGGTTATACCGGCACAAATTTTGACCGCCCTGAATTTCAGAAAATGATGGGACAGGTTAAAGAGAATAAGATCAACTGTATTATCGTGAAGGACCTCAGCCGTTTCGGGCGTGAGTATATTGGGATGGGCAGATATATTGAGAAGATTTTTCCTGCCCTAAATATCCGGTTCATAGCAATCAATGATAATTACGATTCCGCTATGGCACATGAGGCGGGAAATGAAATCATTATCCCGTTCAAAAATCTAATCAATGATTCTTACAGCAGAGACATATCCATTAAAGTCCGTTCTAATTTGGACATTAAAAGGCGGAACGGTGAATTTGTAGGAACGCATGTGGTTTACGGTTATCAGCGTTCAGAAGAAAATAAAAATCAGCTTGTGATTGACCGTGCGGTTGCTCCGGTTATTCAGAATATTTTTCGGATGAAGTTGGATGGGTTCAGTCCCGAACAAATTGCGGATAAACTGAATCAGAACGGAGTACCTTCGCCATTTGAATATAAGCGTCTTTCCGGCTCTAAGTATAAGACAGGATTTAGACGCCAGGTACAGACACAATGGAGTGCGGTGGCAATTTACCGTATTCTTAAAAATGAGATGTATATGGGTACGTTGGTACAAGGCAAATCATCTACCCCTAACTATAAAGTGAAAAGCCGGACACAAAAGGATGAATCCGAATGGAGCCGTACAGAAAATGCTCACGAGGCGATTATACCGGCGGCTACCTTTGAGCTTGTGCAAAAACTTATGCTTGAGGACAGCAGGAGCCCTTCTGGTGACAGTGCGGTGCATTTGTTTTCGGGCAAGGTTTTCTGTCAGGATTGCAAAAGCTCCATGACACGTAAAAAAACGAGGTCTAACGGTAAAGAGTATGTGTATTTCATTTGTACGGCAAATAAGCAGGATAAAACTGTCTGTAATCCGCACCGGATTACCGAGCAGGCCATATACGATGTAGTGCTGGCTCTGATCCAATCGCAGGTATCGCTCGCGTTGGATTTGGAACTGGCTTTAAAAGAACTGAATGGTATTTCATGGGAAAGGCGTGAGCTGGAGCGAATTCAAAGCAGAATCAGCCGGCAGGAAGAACTTATTGAATACAACATGAAGATGAAAGCCTCAGTATATGATGACTTCAAAAGCGAATTTATCACTTTGGAAGAATATCAGATTTTCAAGGCAGAATTTGATAAGAAAATTGCCGAGGCAAAAGAAACGATTTCCCGTTTGCAGAGCAGCCGAAATCAGGTAAACGCAGGTCTTACAGAACAGCAAAGCTGGCTGGCACAGTTCCGGCAGTATGAAAATATCCAGGAATTGAATCGAAGGGTCGTTGTCAGTTTTGTGGAACGCATTGAAATTTCTTTGAATAAAGAAGTATGCGTTACCCTAAACAATGCAGACCAATTCCAGGCCATTATAGATTTCCTTAACGAATTTCAGGAAAAGGAAAGCGCAAAGAAGATTGTTTCCTTAGTAAAGGAGGTGGGTTAAATGGCAAGACCTGCAAAACGGCGGCAGCAGGCCGAGGTAAAAGCTGTTCAGCATGAGGTTCCGTCAGAGATATATAAGGCAGCGATATATACCCGACTCTCTCGTGAGGACAATCTGGATCAGTCTGATTCTATTGAGAACCAGATTGCTTTATTGGAAGATTATATCTCCGGTCGTCCTTATCTGCATAAAGTAGGCGTTTATATAGATAACGGTTTTACTGGTACGAACTTTGACAGACCGGAATGGCAGCGGCTTATGGAAGATGTCAAGACCGGTACCATTAACTGTATTGTTGTAAGAGACCTTTCAAGACTTGGCCGAAACTATATTGAGACTGGAGACTTTCTCGAAAAAATCTGTCCTTTTTTGGGGATTCGTTTTATTGCGGTAAATGACAATTTCGACACGGAAACGGTTGAAGCGAATGGAGCATTGTCTGTGTCGCTTTCCAATATTATCAATGATTACTATGCGAAAGACATTTCCCGCAAAGTATCTTCTGCTTTGAAAAGCAAGATGGAGAATGGAGATTATATTGGGAAGTGGGAAAAATATGGGTATCTGAAATCCCCGGACAATAAAAATCAACTGATTGT
>CABRZL010000012.1 GCA_902475435.1 uncultured Eubacteriales bacterium
TGAAGTTAGACAGATTGCTTCGCAAGACTCGCTCTAAAGAATATATGCAAGCGATGCACAAGCTTGATGCCGGTGGTCACGTTCGTAATCAACATAAAGTAAATGAAATCGTAGATACCATAAGAAATGAATTTCCCGAAGTTGAAATTACCAACATTATGCTGGGTATCGTTTCTATTTGCTATTTGGGTAAGCCCTACGAGGTTCACACTCTGGATATAACCGGTCAGATAATTGAACACTATAAAAGCGGTCAGATGCTTCCCGGCGGACTTGAAAAGGCTCGTTCTATTGCTATGCGTGGTGGTTACGATTTCATTGAAGTTTATGTAGATTGCTGTCGTGCTATCAGTTCAAATGGTTCCGTTTCCGTTATTCCTTGTTAATGATTTAAAAAGTTAACAAGCCATAGAAAGTCCGTAAACATGCTTGGCAAGCAATGCACGGCGGACTTGTGCAAAATTTATAAGCCCCTGCCGAAGCAGGAACCTATAAACTGCTTGTCGTGGAAACATCCCCGCCCCCCTTTTAACAGAGATTTATCTGTGGCTGCGCATCGTTCCGACGCTAATTTAAACACGACCACTCACGACCGTGCGCTTTTTCTTCTTCACACTCAATTGGGCAAATACCTTGATGCCTTGTAAACAATGTCTGCATTTTTGTCCAGCGTAATATTTTGCGTTTTGCCACACAAAATGCCCATGTATGCAAAAAATAGGACTAAAGCGCCGCCCGTGTATCGAGTTCTGCTTTAGTCCTATTATAACAGTGGCATCCGCATAAAGCACAAAATAATCTGACGGATACCTGTCATCGTGGCTTAAAGTTTCCAGAAAACAGTCTACCGACTCGTCGGAGTAGTGCTTCTCCGCATTAGCCTTTGTCCGTTTGAAATTACTGCTGAAACTCCGTGTCACTTTCTTGGTGAAGGAATTCACCATATTTTCATCGTCAGATGGAAACTTCATGCCTCATCCCTCCTTTTTGCAGATTTGAGCTGGTTAGTCTGTTTCGCCTCCTCACATAACCAGAACACATCTCAGGGGTGCAAAATTGACCTTTTCTGGCAGGTCCGTCCTTGCCACATAACTAATTTTTTAGTTTTTTATCAGATAAAATTTTCTACCGATATGGTTATTAGTATAAATCTTGTTCTCCTTAGACTTCAATTTGCACCAGTACAAAGTTATCGGTACGGAACGCTTCGTCTGCCTTCGCCGCAACCTCAGTGTGTGCCTTGCTTGCCATCAGCGCCTCAAAGGCCGCTTTGTCCTTCAAATCAACAAGCATCGTGACTACATTGTCCGGGCCTGCCCAGCCAAGATTCCTTGCTACCGTGATCGCCTCAATCTCCGGCACACCGTCCTTCATTGCGCGCATTTCAGCCATTTTCTTCTCGACCAATTCATCGGATACCCCATCTTTGATGGTACACATAAAAATATGGCGGATCATCGGTTCTCCTCCTTTGCTTATAAATAAACGACTGTTTCGGTCAGCTCTTTCCGCTGGCTGTGGGTTGCAAGAGGCTTTGTACCTTCTACCGCATAGCCCAGGTCGAGTACCATCAAAACTTCTTCGTTCTCCGGCAGGCCAAGCTCCTTAGCCATAACCTCCGGATCAAAGAAGTTGATCCAACAGCTGTCCACTCCATTTGCTTGTGCCGCCAGCATTAGGTGGGTCGCTACGATGGTCGCATCCTCAATGCCGGAATCACGCTTGTCTCCCGGATAGGTAAACACATTTTCCTTATCAAAAGCAACGACGAGGACGGTGCCTGCCCCGTAGCGGCAGGGCGTTACCTTGTCAATCTTCGCCAGTCCTTCCTCGGTCTGAACCACATAGATCCTCTGCTCCTGCAAATTCTTTGCTGTCGGAGCCAGCCGTCCCGCCTCTAAGATCGCGTCCAATTGTTCTTTCTCCACCTGCCGTCCGTCAAACTTCTTGCAGGAATACCGGTTTTGAATCACTTCTGAAAATTCCATTTTTATTTTCCTCCTATTATAAAATCGTCATAAACCATTCCAGCGTTTCCGGCTTCTGGTGATGTAAAAACAAGGTTTCTTCTCCGTCCAACGCTTCGATGGCTTTCATGTCCTCCGCATCCAGGAAAAAATCGAACACATTGAAGTTCTCCTCCATGCGCTCCTTATGGACAGACTTCGGAATCACTACTACGCCGCTCTGCACAAGGAAGCGCAACGCAGTCTGCGCGGCGGATTTTCCATATTTTTTTCCAATCTCGGTCAATACCGGGTTGTGGAAAATATCCTTCTCACCTTCTGCAAAAGGCCCCCATGACTCAATCTGCGCCCCGTACTTATCCAGAAACGGCCTTGCCGCTTTCTGCTACTGAAATACATGGATTTCAATCTGATTGACCATCGGGCGGATCTCGCAGAAACTCGCCAGATCCACATAGCGGTCAGGATACAAGTTACTCACGCCGATTGCCCACATCTTTCCGACCTTGTACGCTTCCTCCATGGCCCGCCATGTGCCATAGTAGTCGCCAAAGGGCTGATGAATCAGAAGCAGGTCTACATAGTCTGTCTACAGCTTACGCAGGGACTCATCAATGGATGCCTTCGCCTTATCATAGCCCACATTGCTGATCCAGACCTTTGTGGTCAGAAACAGTTCCTCCCGCGTTACCTTTCCTTCTGCGATTGCCCGGGCAATGGCCGCTCCTACACCTTCTTCATTGTAATAAGCCTGGGCGGTATCAATGGAGCGGTAGCCCACATCTATCGCATCTAGAACACATCTTGTCGTTGTTTCATTATCGATCTGATAGACGCCATATCCAAAGATCGGCATTTTTACATCATTTCTTAACGTTACATATTCCATATTGCTCCTCCTAGCCATTCTTTCTGATCTCGCTTCTCATAACATCCATTTCCATGATATTCTGTTCCAGCTCATGGATTTGATCTAACGTTTCTTTCCTCTTGTCGCCCAACATCCGCAATCGTTCTAAATCTGAACACTCCCCGGCTGCAAGCAGTTTAAAATAGTAAAGGATTTCCTTTTCAGAAAAACCGATTGCCCGAAGCTGGCGTCTCAGCATCTTCTCTGTTTCTATTTCAACGGCACCTCCTTACAGGCTGCGTCCTAACTGATAGGCCGCTTTCATGTGGCTTGTTCGCTTTATCATAGAAGGGGTTCCACAGCCGGTTCCTAATACCATCCCCTGATCCCGAAATCCGAGGTATTCGCAAATTCCCTGATAGTGTTCCTTCAGATATGACATTGTTTTTTCACTACCATCCCACGCAGCAGCAATCAGTGCCGTTTTCAGCCCTCTTCCTGAAATACTGGAATTAAAGCTATAGAACCGGTCAATTGCCGTTTTCAGCTGTGCTGACATTCCAAAATAATAAATCGGGGTCACAAATACTGCCATATCCGCGCTAAGGAGAGCCTGCTCAAGCACGGACATATCATCCTTCTGCACATATTTCCCCGATGCGCCGCAGCCATCACATCCCATACAGGGATGAATATTGGCATGAGCTACGTCAAAACTTTCTACTGTGTGCCCAGCTTCTTTGACCCCGCGGATAAATTCCTCTGCCAGAAGGTTCGAAGAACCGTTTTTATGGGGACTTCCTTTGATTATTAAGATTTTCATTTCCTTTTCCTCTATCTTCCAAGACTGTCAATCCATCCGGCCAGCTCCCTCTGAGAAATCCCGGCGCTCAGCCGCTTGCCCGGCAGGACATTTGCTCCTTTACATGATTTTTTCAGAATATCCGCTATCTTTCCCATTTCGCTGCCACCAGAAGTTGCAAAGGGAATGACTGTTTTCCCGGAGAAATCATAACTCTCCAAAAATGTCTGGATAATCCGGGGTGCCTCGTACCACCAGATCGGGAAGCCGAGAAAGACCTGATCGTACTGTCCCATGTTTTCTACTGAACCTGCGATTTCCGGTCTGGTGTTTTTATCATTCATTTCCTTACTGCTGCGGCTGCTGCTGTTATTCCAGTTTAAATCCGCAGATGTATAAGGCTGCACCGGTGTGATCTCATACAGATCGACATCCGCTGCCTTTGCCAGTTACTGGGCTGCTCTTGCGGTTGTACCGCTGACAGAAAAATATGCTACTAATGTCTTGCTCATAATAAATACCTCCTCGTTCACTTTATAAAATTTCCAAAAGTTCAACCAGCTTTCCGACATGCTTCTTTGCTTTCGTTAGTATCTCTTTCATCTGCACTTCGTCGTTCCTGCTCTGATAGGAAACACCGCCTGTGTAAACAAAACCGGAAAACTCCATTCCACAGAGTCCGCAGGTCGCTTTGATCGGCGGCAGGAAATCCTCAATCTCATAGCCCATAGCCCCATCCCTGTGATACAGAGCTTCCGGCGCTCCCGTTGTGAAAGAAGCTACCAACTTTTTCCCTTTCAGCTTATCCCCGGTGGAGCCATGAGAAAATCCATGCTGGAACGCCTGCTCCATCCACCGGCTCATTAAAGAGGGTATCGCATACCAGAAAACCGGAAATTGGAGTACGAGCACATCCGCCTTTACCAGCTTTTCTTGTTCCGCAGGAATATCAATCTGAAAGTCTGGGTATAAGCGATCCAGATAATCAAACTCTGCCTGCGGCAGCTCTTTTTCCAGTTCCTCTAAAATGGTCTTGTTTGCAACGGAATCATTCAGATCCGTATGTCCAGATACAATAAGAATGTTCTTCATCGTGATTCACCTCCGTTTGTTTTGTATTTTCAGGCGCGTACTCCGCCGTCCACCGCAAAATCAGCTCCGGTAATAAATTTTGCTTCCTTTGATGCAAGGAACAGCACAGCAGCAGCCACATCATCTGGTTCGCCATAATGTCCCATTGGAATGGTGCCAAGAACAAATTCTCTGTGTTTTTGAGCGCCTTCATCAGACAAAGCCGTTTTATCATAAATCGGCGTTTCAATCGGACCTACGATTACATTGTTAAAGCGGATACCGTCTTTTGCCAGCTCTTTCGCCCAGGATTTTGTCAGTGCACTCATTGCGGCTTTACTTGCAGAGTATACCGACATATTAGGGATAGGTTTTTCAGCAGCCGTAGACGAGATATTTACCACATTTCCTTTGCTTGCTTTCAACAAAGGGAGCGCCTGCTGTGTCAGGTCAATGACAGCGCGTACATTCGTTGTAAATGTGGTGTCGTATTCCTGCAGCGATATTTCTCCCAGCGGAGTTACCGGCGCCACACCCGCATTATTTACCAGTACATCCAGCCGTCCATACCGTTCCCTGATTACGCTGACAATGTTTGCTATCTGCTCGCTTCTACTGATGTCCGCAACCAGATAGGTAATATTCTCATGCAGCACTGCTGTCTCTTTTAGCGTGGTTTCCGTTCTTTCAACGGTCATTACTTTTGCACCGGCCTTAGCCAGATAGGTTGCGATAACTTGACCGATACCTGAGCCAGCTCCTGTGACTAACGCAACTTTTCCATCCATGTGTATTGTCATTTGCTTTCTCCTTTATTTCACTCCAAACCGCGCAAAGAAGCTCTCAATCTGCGCTGCGTCCTCATGGTTCATAAAAATATTTTTACCCTGATCAAATGCTTCAATGGCTTTCATTTCCTCTTCCGAAAGCTGAAAATCAAAGACATTCAGATTCTCTGCCATACGCTCCTTGTGGGAAGATTTCGGTATAACCGGAATTCCGCTCTGAATCAGGAATCGAAGCGCCACCTGACCTGCCGACTTATTGTATTTTGCACCAATCTCATTTAAAACAGGATTTGTGAAAATCCCATTTTCCCCGCGGGCAAAAGGAGCCCACGCCTCGATATGCGCGCCATATTTTTCAATATACTTCCTGTCGTCTTTATGTTGCTGGAACACATGGGTTTCAAGCTGATTGATCATCGGCTTGATCTCACTGAAAAGCGCCAGATCCATGAAACGGTCAGGATAGAAATTGCTGACGCCGATTGCCCGCACCTTGCCTGCCTTGTATGCCTCTTCCATAGCGCGCCATGTGCCATAGTAATCATTGAATGCCTGATGAATCAAAAGCAGATCAATATAATCGGTTTTCAGCTTCTGCAGGGACTCCACAATCGACTTTTTGGCGTTTTCATAACCTGCGTTCATGATCCACACTTTCGTGGTCAGAAACAAGTCCTCACGTTTTACCTTTCCCTCAGCAATCGCTTTGCTGACGGCGTTTCCAACGCCTTCTTCGTTGTAATATGCCTGAGCCGTGTCAATCCCGCGATACCCGACTTCAATCGCATCGGATACGCAGCGCTCACATTCCTCCGGGCTGATGAGGAAACATCCATAACCGAGCATTGGCATTTTCACTCCATTGCTTAATGTCATGTACTCCATAAAAACCTCCTCGATTGAAAAAAATGTAGGTGTACTCTCTTTTATTTGGTACACCTACAGTATAAAATAGCTTTTTCAGAATGTAAAATGCTTATATTCAGGCAATCGTAATTCATTTTTTGTATTTCAATTTTGTTCCTGCAAAAATTGAACGAACGCCCTCGTCGCCAGAGAAACTACCCGGCTTCTTTTCCACGCAAGCGTAGAGCCGACAGACAGTTCCGGAGCAAGGGGCAGGAATTTCATATCGTCATAGTGACAATCCTGCTCCAGACAGATCACCGCGCCCTTTCGCTCACGAGCAACGATCACCGCATTGTGTAGGACATTGTAATTGGCGCTGAAATCCATCTCCCTGGCAAATTCCCCTGACCATTCCTTCAGCTCCGTATGGGCAGGCGTATTGACATGGATCGTAAATACCAGAGTTCCCACCAGATCGCCGGGATAGATGGCTGACTGTCCTGCCAAAGGAGCATCTTTATGGATTAAAACGCCCCACCGCTCTTTCATCCGCATGGGCAGTGTTTCATACTTTTCCAGTCCAAAGGGCTGTAAAAACAGTCCGACGTCCAGCGTTCCCTGTTCCATGCGCTCCTGTATTTCCTCATTAGAGCCGCTGTATAATTCAAACTTTACTTTCGGATAGCGTTCCTGGAAAACCGTCATATATTTTGCCAGTTCCTGCACGCTTTTCAGTTCATTACAGCCAACGGAGATAATCCCCGTCAGCGTATCCTCATTTTGTGCGACCTCGCTTTTCGCCTTTTCCGCAAGGGATACAATATCCTGCGCCCTTCTGCGGAACAGCATCCCCTCATTTGTGAGTATCACGCTATGGTTGGTACGTTCAAACAACTTTGTGCCAAGTTCTTCCTCCAGCTGCATCAGTTGCCTGGAAAGCGTCGGTTGCGTCACATGGAGCAAGCCTGCCGCTTTTGTGATATTTTCTTCCCTGGCAACCATGAGAAAATACTCTAACACACGAATATCCAAAATTATCACCTGCCTTTGCTGCATATTATAACCCTCGCAATAATCAATTTCAACATTTCAATTATGTGGATATTCAATATATCAATCACACTTATCTATTATTTTTAATTTCTCCGCCACATACCGCAGCCACTCGTCCCGTGTAGGAATATCTCCGGCACAGGGAATCTTTCTCCACTGAACCCTTTTCTCCAAATCTGGATCATTCCACCCTTTTTCTATGCGGGCTGATATAATCGCCCGCATTTCTTCAACCGTAATATTCCTTTCACGGGCCAGCCTTTCAAATAAGTGTTCTTCCTTTTCCACATCCGCACTTCCTGCACATAACATTCCCTTTTCTTGCCACACTAATTTTATGTCCTTTAAGGGAAATATGCTTTTTACTAATTGTGACTATTATAGCACCCTTTTGGGAATTAGAGATAGATACAGATAGGCAGGTGATGGCATGGATGCGCAAAGACGCATAAAGCAACTCATGGAAGAACGTAACTGGACGGATTACCGGCTGGCAAAGGAATCCAATCTTTCCCACTCCACGGTCACAAATATGTTCAATCGAAATAACGCTCCAACGCTGCCGACCTTAGAGGCGGTCTGCAAAGCATTCGGCATTACTTTGGCGCAGTTTTTTACAGAGGGGAATAACCCTGAACTGACGGAAGAACAGCGCATCTTATTTGCAAAATGGAGTACCTTAGAAGACGATCAGAAACAGGCGCTGCTTGCACTGATTGATACCATGAGAAGTTAAAAAGCACATTGTTTCCAACCGGGCGGAAATAACGTGCTTTTTATTTTGCTCTGATATGAATATTGCTATCGTTAAAATTTGCACCCAGCGTCATGCTTGGGTGCATTGTATCAAATTGTGGTACGCAAGCCAGTTGGGGAACCCGATAAATACCGTATCATAGTCCGCCATGTTTTCCACCGTTCCGACAATCTCCGGACGAGCGTTTTCCGCCATTTCCTGCCGGGAAACATCCAGAAGTTCGCTGTGTGTTTCCGGGTAGGGAGTAACCGGTTCAATCTCGAACAGATTGCCCCCTGTCTGTTCGGCAATCATGTGGGCGATGATGCTGGTATTTCCTTCCTCAATGACGCCAACTGCATATTGTTCCCCCGCAAGGGAGGAGTACGCTACCAAAGTGCCGCTCCCGGCCTGCTCCGTTTCAGGGACACTCTGTGTTTCTTCATTTGCTTCTGTCTGCTCCTGGCTTTCCTCCTGCTGCGGGGAGGTTTCCGCTGTATTCTGTCCGGTGCTGGCCTGCTCTGTGGAATTACTCTGCGTATCTGAATTTCCACAGGCTGAAAGAGAAAGTGGAATCACAAGCGCCAAGAATATGACGCATATTCTTTTTATCGTATTCTTCATTGTGTCACCTCTTGCCATTCAAAATTAGTAATCCGCAAATCTCTCATTGCGGTCAAGTGCGGTTAATCGCTCCATTTCCTCAGAACTCAGCTCAAAATCGAAAATCGAAAGATTTTCAAGGATATGGTCGGGATTGCCGGAACCCGGAATTGCAATATTCCCAGCCTGCAAGTGCCAGCGCAGGATAATCTGCGCCGACGTCTTGTCGTGCGCCTCCGCGATGGAGACAACAGTTTCATCGTTAAAGAGAATCTGCGTCTGCCCCCTGCCGCCGAGCGGGAACCAGCTTTCCATGACCGTACCGTACTGTTCCAGATGTTCTTTCATCTGTGTACTCTGGTGGTACAAGTGCGTTTCATTCTGCAAAATGGCGGGAGTGATGGTAGTTGCATTTATCAGTCGGTCAAAATCTTCCGGCGTGTAATAGTTCGATAATCCGATAGAACGCAGTTTTCCATCCTCCACCGCACGCTCCATCGCCTGATAAGCTTCCACGTCATTTTCCGGCTGGGAGTGGT
This sequence comes from uncultured Eubacteriales bacterium, assembly GCA_902475435.1. GTDB lineage: Bacteria > Bacillota > Clostridia > Oscillospirales > Oscillospiraceae > HGM13006. The sequence goes on from CABRZL010000012.1 coordinate 9,259, forward strand.
GTAAAATCATCAAATCAATATAGTCAAGTCCAAGGCGTTCCAGAGAGGCGTCAATCGCCGCATCCGCATTGTCATAATCGGCTGTCCACATCTTCGTGGTTACAAAAATTTCTTCTCTCGTGCAGATTCCTTCGTCAATCGCCCTTTGGATTGCCCGCCCCACAGCTTCTTCGTTGCCGTAAATACGGGCGGTGTCGATCAGACGGCCCCCGTAGAGAAGGGCATGGTAAACCGAGTTTTCACATTCGCTGTCCGACAGGCGGAAGGTTCCAAGACCGATAATCGGCATCTCATATCCGCTGTTGAGCAGTACCGTTCCGGTTTCCGGATCAAACTGTGCTGTTTCCATTCCGATGGTTTCATTACCAGCATCACTGCCCGACGGCTTCTGCGCAGCATTTTCTTCTGTACTATCCGGCTCAGGAGATACAGGAGTCTCCGTCTGCGATGTTTCTGCCTTGGAAGTTTGATTTCCTTCCGATGCGCCGCAGGCAGTAAAGGAAAACAGCAGCGTAAGGGCTGTGATGAAAACCGTTAGTTTTTTCATTCGAGTAACTCTTTGTTCTATGCGCTAACTATTTTTTCTTTTACAAAGAAATTTTTTATGGTTTCAGTGGGCCGTAAAAGTAGCTGGCGGTTGCTCCTCCATCAATCAGAAAATCCGCACCTGTGATAAAGCTGCCTCTCTCGCTCATCAGCAGCTCCGCCACATTTGCCACCTCGTCTGCCGTACCCGGACGGCCCGCAGGACACTTCGCAAACATATTTTTATAGAAATCCCCGCGAGGGCCGTTAAATTCATCGACAGCCAGCGGCGTCACAATGATTCCTGGAGAAATGGAGTTGATACGGGCGCTTCTTTCTCCCCATTTGACTGCTTCAGCCATGACACGCTTTTCGTTGCACCGTTTGGCCATCTGGTAAGCGTGGAGCGTGTCGCGGATATTCTCCGGTTTTAGCATTTCAAGAGACAATAATTCTTCTGTGGGTGTCGTTGCAAGTTGCTCGTCCTGCCAGGCAGTGAGCTGCTCAATACGGTGCCCCGACTGACTGGAAATCGTTACGCCTACTCCGCCGGGGGAAATTACTTTCCCAACTTCCTCCAGCAAAACGGCTGTTCCATACAGATCAACCTTCAAAATTGCCTCAATCGGCGCCTGGCTGGGAGAAACATCGGCGGCATTCACCAACATCGTAATATCGCCATACTTCTGCCCCTCTGCAATCAGCGCCTTGATAGACTCCCGACTGGACAGATCCATCTCCATAGGACTCACATCATATCCGGCTTCATTCATAATTTTTGCCATAGCCTGGGCGTTTTCCAGTTTCTTATCGCCCACAACGATTTTCATTCCATAACCCATTCTGCGGGCGATTGCCATACCTATTTGACCGGCTCCCGCCCAGAGCATTACACGCTTCATGTCATTTTTCCTCCAAATCATATAATTCTCAGCGTACCGTCAAGGAATAACGCCCACTTTCAATGGCCGCGATTACACCGCCATCAATCAGTAAGTCCGTTCCGGTAATGAAGGCTGCCTCATCACTGAGCAGGAAAGCACCTGCCGCTGCGATTTCTTCCGGAGTGCCGACTCTGCGTGCCGGGGAGGAATCAATCATTTGCTGGTAACTGTCTCCGGCGGCATTAAATTCATCATAGGCCAGAGGCGTTACAATCACACCGGGGCTGATGGTATTGATTCTCGCGCGGGCGTCGCCCCATGTTGTTGCGGCTGCGGCGCGGACACGCACATGGTTGCCACGTTTGGCAATGATATAAGCCGCCCCGGAATTTACCATTGCATCTTTTTTTACACATTCCAGCTCAGCCAGTTCTTCTGTCGGGGTCATAGCAAGCTGATTTTCTACTTCCGGAGTCAGGTGCATCATATATCCCGTCTGGCTGGAAATGACAAGACCAGCGCCGCCTTCGGCAATGACCTTCGCAAATTCGTCAATGGCAATGGCGGTTCCAATGCGGTCAAGTTTGACAATGTGTCCCGGCGCTGCCTGATTGGGAGATGCGACCGCTGTGTCAATAAAATACCGAACAGCCCCCAATGAAGCGACTTTCTGTGCAAAGGCCCGCACAGAAGATACATCGCAGGCATCCACTTTCTGTGTTTCCACAATATAACCGCTTGCCCGGAGTTCTCTGGCTCGTTCTTCCAGATTCTTTTCGCTGATGTCGCCAAGCAGAATAGTCTTATTCGCTCCGATCCGTTTCGCAATGGCGCAGCCCATACTGCCAGCGCCGAGCAACGCGATAACCGGTTTGTTATGGTTTCTATTAAAATCCATTTGGTTGTCCTCCTTCAAATTTACAGTTTCCCGTATTCTTCATCCGTGACCGGTTCACACCACTCCGAGGAAGTTTCCTCACCGGGAACCTCAATAGCAATATGGCTGAACCACGAATCTGCCTTTGCTCCATGCCAGTGTTTGACACCGGCCGGTATCGTAATGACCGTTCCGTGGACAAGGCTGACCGCCTCTTTTCCTTCCTCCTGATACCAGCCCTCGCCTGCTGTGCAGATCAGAATCTGTCCTCCTCCTTTAACAGCCTGATGAATATGCCAGTTGTTCCGACAGCCCGGCTCAAAAGTCACATTGAAAATTCCTATTCCGCATTTCTGCATATCCACCAGAGGGTTCAAGAAAGACTCACCTCTGAAATGCTGTGCGAATCCGGTGTTGGAAGCTCCGATTCCGAATATATTCTCTTTATCAAAAACTTCTCTGTCTGTTGTTTTCATACTATGGATTCTCCTATCACTCTCTATCAGTTAGTCCGCAGGCACAAACTGTCCCAGATGCGCTTCCTGCTCGGCAAGGCTCATGTTAAAGAAACGGACACCCTTATCCAGCTTGCGGACAGCATCCATTTCCTCCTCTGTCAGTTCAAAATCAAAGATGTCAAAGTTGTCGCGGATGTGCTCAGGATTGGTAGATTTCGGGAAAATAATGTTCCCCGCCTGAATATGCCACCGCAGAATGATCTGCACATTGGTCTTTCCGTACTTTTTGCCCAGCGTTGTAAACAACGGCTCGTTAATCAGATTTTTGTCGCCGTGGCCGATGGGATACCAGCTTTCAATAACCATTCTATAGGGAGCAATGCGCTCTTTCAGTTTTTCCTGTGCATAATACGGATGGCACTCCACCTGCAGAACGGCGGGTTTGATGTTTGCCGCCTGACAAAGCTCCTCCAGACGCTCCGACTCAAAATTGGAGATGCCGATGGATCTCACCTTGCCTTCTGCCACCGCTTTCTCCATGTCCTTCCATGCGCCGAGATAATCGCCAAACTGCTGGTGAAGCAGTAGCAGGTCGATGTACTCCGTATCCAGACGGGCGAGCATTTTGTCAATGGCTGCCATCGTCTTGCCTTCGCCGTATTCGCTGGGCCACAGCTTAGTGGTAATCCAGATTTCCTCCCGCGGGATGCCGCTTTCCTTTACCGCTGCTCCGACACTGCGTTCATTCTGATAGGCGTGGGCGGTGTCGATATGCCGATAGCCCAATTTCAGCGCGTCCAGAACCGCTTTTCTGGTCGGCTCCCCGTCCGGCACCATATAAACGCCCATTCCAAACTGCGGGATTTTGTTTCCGTCGTTCAATGTAAGATAAGTCTGTTTCATCGTAATTTCCTCCTTCTTGACCTGCCTTTCAGGCCATAATGGTATCCCCTTGCGGGGTTTCTCCTTTTCTTAAAAATGTGTAATCGTATCGTTGGCCTTTTTCAGCATGGCAATCACGTCTTGCCCATTTGCCAAAGGCAGGCATTTTCCGCACTGGTTGCAGTCTGCGGCTTTCCCGGCAGAACCGAGATAAGGATCGTAATAAATACTGGTGTTGGTATAACCGCCCATCTTTTTGTGATCGTTCAGCATTTGCGCGATTTTCACAAGCCCGATTTTCTTCGGACAGAGGGCTTCCGCCTCCACAAAATCCTCCGGCGTATAGGTCCATATCCTGCCGGAGAGCCTGGGCAACCTTGCTCACAGCTACGCTTTCCTGTTCAGAGAACGGATGAAACTGTTCCATATAGGAAATGTTGTCCTGCATCTGCTCCATATTGGACATTCCCGACAGCACCATAAACACATGATCCAGACTGGCCGCAAAACGGATGGCCCAGGACGCCGTGGAGAGGTTCGGGTCACAGGTTTTCAGAATATCCTCCAGTTCTCCCGGAAGGCTCGCCAGCGCGCCGCCCTTGACAGGCTCCATCACAACCACCAGCTTGCCGTGTTTTTTACAGACCTCATAGCAGTCCTTTGCCGCCACATAGGGGGAGTCCCAATCAAAATAGTTGAGCTGAAGCTGGACGTATTCCAGTTCCGGGTGTTCGGTTAATATCCGATCCAACAATTCCGGGGAATCGTGATAAGAAAAGCCGATATGCTTTGCGCGGCCCTCCTGCTTTAGCTGAGCCAGCGCATCCACCAGTTTCAGGGACTCGATTCTTTTATACATCTCCCCGTTGACCGCATGGAGCCAGTAATAATCCACATAGTCCGTCCCCAGTCGGTCGAGCTGTTCGTCGAAAATATGGAAAAAATGCTGCTGGCTCTCGATGAGAAATACGGGAGCTTTTGTGGTAATCGTAAAGCTGCTTCGCGGATAACGGTCTACCAATACCTGTTTCAGAATTTTCTCGCTCTCGCCTCCGTGGTAGACGTATGAGGTATCAAAGTAAGTAAACCCCCGCTCCAAAAACAGGTCCACCATTTCCGTAAGGTGTTCTATATCAATCTTCCCGCTGTCTCCGTTCATCATTGGCAGGCGCATTGCCCCAAAACCTAATTTCTTCATTGCAAACCTTCCTCCTTTTATCGGGTAAATCCCCGGTGTCCATATACCCTGCACTGGTTCAGGGATTCTTCCAGAGACGCAAATTCTTCCTCTGTAAGTTCCACCTGCGCTGCGTTCAGATTTTCCACGATGCGCTCCTTGTTTTTCGAGCCCGGAATGGGAACCACATTCGGGTATTTATGGAGCATCCATGCCAGAGAAATCTGTGCGCTGGTGGCATTTTTCTGTTTGGCATACTGTCCAAGCAAATCAACAATAGGCTGATTGGCCGCGAGATTCTGGCGGCTGAGCTGTGGAACCCAGTTGCGTACATCGTCATTCTGTTCAAACTGAGTGTCCGCCGTTATTTTTCCCGACAAAAGTCCGCTGGCAATGGGAGAAAAGGGCACCACACCGATGTTATGCTCCATGCAGTAGGGAATGACAGCCTGTTCCATATCCCGCTCCACCATAGAATAGATGTTTTGGATAGCGGAGAGGGGTGTGATCTGCTGCGCCCGATCGATGATATCCACATCCACCTGAGACAGCCCCCATCCCTGGATCAATTCTTCCTCCATGAGCCTCCCCATCGCTTCGGCCACTTCTTCGATATGAACGCCGCCTGACGTCCGGTGCAGATAGTAAATATCCGCATAGTCTGTCTGCAAACGGTCTAAAGAACCTTCCAGATGCCTGCGGACTGCTCCATAGACGGAGCCTTCCCGCCGCACCTCCGAGCTGCTTAAAAACAACTTTGTTCCAATGACTACGTTTTCCCGGACATTTCGGAGCGCCTTGCCTACAATCCGCTCATTGTGTCCTATACCGGAAAGATTAGGGCTGTAAATCTCTGCAGTGTCAAAGAAGGTACACCCATGCGCATAAGCATTTTGGATTGCTTCTATGCTGTACTGCTCCGGCGGGATGTTTCCATAGCCGTGGGAGAACGCCATACAGCCCATACCGACTTCTGATACGGTGATCTCTCCTAATTTTCTTGTTTTCATACGGTTTCCTCTCAAATCTGCTGATTTCGTTTCAACCAGCGTTCCAACTCCGGCCTTGCTGCCTTTACCTTACTGCCCGTAACAGCAAGTCCTTTGCCCAGCTTTGCATCGGGGCAAAGTTTACGAATATCCGCTTCGCTGTGTCCCATGCCGCTGCCTTCGTGGGTACAAATGGGAAGGATGGTCTTGCCGGAAAAATCGAAGTGTTCCAGAAATGTCCAGACTGCCATCGGCATGGTGCCCCAATAATTCGGGTAGGCCAGATAAATGGTGTCATAATCATCCAGACTGTCGGGGAAGGATTTCAAAGCAGGGCGGGCGCCTGATTGCAAATCCTGTTTTGCCTCCTCGATGCAGGTCATGTAATCATCTGCGTAAGATGTGACAGGCTCAATCTCAAATACATCTGCTCCGGTCAGTTCTTTCAATGTCTGCACAAGAATCTTGGTGTTGCCAATTTCTACGCGGCACATACTGCCGCCAAAATAATTCTCTCCTGCGCGGGAGAAAAATGCGATCAGTTTGTTTCCCATAGTTGGTTCCTCCTTGTTTTTGCTATGTCTTAATTATAGGCTCGCTACTCTTGATTTGGAAGTTCAGATATGCTATCATCGTATAAAGGGAAAACTTATTACGAGGTGATGCTTATGTATAATCATCAGTTGGATACCTTCTTGATGGTGGCCGATTTAGGCAGTTTTGGAAAGGCCGCAGACGCCCTTTATATTTCCGCTCCTGCCGCAATACAGCAGATCAACATTTTGGAAGGGCGGTGCGGTTTTAAGCTGTTTATCCGCTCTAATCAGGGAGTAAAACTTACTCCCGCAGGAAAATCTCTCTATGAGGATGCCAAAACCATCATTCGACTCTCCGAGGATTCACTGAATAAAGCGAGAAGGCTGGCAGATGCCTCAGAAACCACTGTGCGGATTGCCACCTCTCTACTCTTTAAGTGCAGGCTTTTGCCGGATATATGGGCAGCGATCAGTGAAGAATACCCGGAATTGAAAATAGAAATCCTGCCGATGGCCGACCACGAAAGTCAAAATAATACCTTTTCCAAGTTGGGAACAGCTTGTGATTTATGGGAAGGAATTTACTGTACAAAAGGCTGGAAAGGGATTTGCCAATTTTTAGAGTTAAAACAAACGCCTATCTGCTGTGCCGTCGCAAAGAATCACCGCTTGGCGAAGGCGAAGAAACTTTCATTACAAGATTTGAATGGAGAGTTTATTGTTATGCCTATAGAGGGTTTGTCGTATGAAATCGACAGCTTGCGGAAGGAAATCAGAGAAAGCTATCCAACAGTGCAGATTATTGATTCTCCTTATTACGGGGTGGATACCTTTACTTTGTGCGAAGTAAATCCCTATGTTCTGATTACACAGGAGGTTTATACGGATATTCACACGAACCTTGTCACGATTCCATTAGATACACCTTATACGATGCCCTACGGATTGATTTATGCGAATGAACAGACAGCCGCAACAAAAAAGTTTATCGCGGCCGCGAAAAAAATCTCAAAAAATTCTGTTAAGATATAAAAAAGCCTTGCTTTTCCACCCGTGGTGTGTAAGCTGCCACTCACAAGGCACAAGCCAAACACAAAAATGGAAGGTGGAAAACACAATGAAAACAGGAAAAATCACAGCGAAACTGAGGGATGCGGTTCCTGTTTGCCTTATGGTAAACGGTGAGGAAGTTAAACGGTATAAGAACATCAAGCTGCCAGATATGCTCAAAGAGGTAGAAATGACCGACTTCCATTTCAACGTACATACGGACGGGAAGATCACCTTTGAAATCCATTATGAAGAAGGTGTATTGCCGGAGGTATTCCCGGAGGACCGCACCAGATTAATCCGGGCGGCAAAAGCCGCCGCCAAGGTTGCCATGCAGCAGCCCGCAGAGGCCAAGGAGGCAAAGGCCATAGAACCAGCGGTAGAGGATGAACCGGAAGATAGCCTGCCCCCAAAGCAAGCCCATTGGAAAGCATTGTCCCTGATTACGGGCGGCTTTGTAAGTATGCTGGTTCTAGATGCTGTAAGAAAAAATCTTACTATTCCCTCATGGTTGAACACATTTGCCGAAAACAATCATATTAACTTTTCGCAGGTGCTCTAGGATTCTTTAATTGCACTCTATCAACAAAAACAGCAATCCTAAACAAATCAACGTCGAACGTCAGTCGAAGCTAACGTTCTGATATTCCTGATTCCCTCCCCAAATTCAAATAGGAGGTTTTATCCATGAAAAAAACAGAACGATATGTATTCCCTGCTATATTTACTTACGAAGCCGGACAGGAAATAGCTGTTGTTTTCCCTGATTTGGATGTAGCAACCAGCGGTACAGATGATAACGACGCGCTATTATCTGCAAGAGAGCTTCTGGGCTGCGCCCTTTACGGAATGGAAGAGGACGGTGAGGAAATCCCCTCTCCGACCCTCTTATCTGATGTTGAAACAGACAAAAATGAGCGAGCTGTGCTTGTAGACGTCTATATGCCATCAATTCGCATGGCGAAAGTAAACCGTTCTGTAAACTGAACAGTCACTTTACCCGCATGGCTGAACGCCGCCGCACTGGAACAGAATATTAACCTTTCGCAAGTATTGCAGGACGCTTTAAAATCTCATCTACATCTTGGGTAGCTTGCAGTGTGCGTGGATTGAAATAAATGCGGATGGTGAGTAAGTGCTGCAAAAAAAAGAAACCTCGCCAGAGCTTAAGAACTCTTAGCGGGGCTATTCTTTATTTAGCGGCGGGAACAACTGTCAAATCACAACCCAGAGCATTAGCCACCTTTAAGAGAGTGTCAAGCTGTAGAATAGCCTTTTTACTCTCAAGGCGGGCCATAACAGACTGCGTTAGATTGGACGCTTTTGCTAATTCCTTCTGCGTCATTCCTTTATTGTGCCGCTGTTCAATCAGCAAATCAATAATATTAGCGCAGCCCTCAGACATTGACTACACCCCCTATGGGCACACTGTTAATATAGCATTCGTCCGGGCATAAGTCGACTTTATTACTCCATACTTTATCGCTGTCTATATTCGGGTCAATATCCCATGCTATGCAGTGGGTATCATCCACATAGACCCGGCGGAAGCTCTCTATATCAGCGAACGGCTCAAATACTGTGCCTTTTTGGAGAAGCGGGCGAACATCGTAAAGCCGCCTTTCTCCATTGTCAAAGCTGATAGTGAGTGTAAAATCGTTATTCGGTACAACGCCTACAATCCTTTTCTTTCCGCCTGCGAAGTATTCCGCTGTCTTTCGGTCAAATCCTTTGGAAAGATAATAATCAACCGTTCTTGTCATGCTACCACCTCCAAGGGAGAGCCGCTTATTTCAGCGGCTTTATTGCATTTCAATCTACGCACCCCGCGAGGGGGCGACATATAAACATACAGATTGTTGGCATGGCGTCCATTTCCTTTACTGTACTTATTATTATAGCATATTCGCTATATCTAGAAACAATTTTTACAAAAAAGCAGATAAAAGTATTGGCATATGCGTATAAAAGGCGTATGATAGATAACGTAAGGAGGTATCCAACTATGAAAAGCGCTTATCCTATCGTTATGACGCAAGGAGAAGAGTTCATTATGGTGTTCATTCCGGATTTCAATATCAATACGCAAGGCAAGAACATTCCGGATGCGATCGAAATGGCGCGGGACGCGATTGGAATTATGGGAATTGATATGCAGGACGACGGCGAAGCATTGCCGGAGGCGTCAAATCTGGCAAATGTTCAAGCCGGCTCGCCTTCCGGAAGCATCGTCTCACTGGTTGACGTTAACTTCGCAGAGTATCGCAAAAAGAATGATATGCGCTCCGTGAAAAAGAATTGCACAATCCCTTCATGGCTTAACTTTGAAGCAGAAAAAGCGGGCGTGAATTTTTCTGCCGTATTGCAAGCAGCATTAAAAAACGAATTGCATATTACAGAAAAATAACGTAAAAAAACACGGGAAGGCTTAAGCCTTCCCGCTTTATTGCTCTCGCTCCAAATTGTCTAACCTGTGTGTATTGCTTTTGCTCCGTTGTTCTACCGCCGTCATCCTCTCTACAAGATTATTGTGCAGCTTTACTTTTTCTTCCAACTGCTTGAGGCGGAAATTCGTCAGCCTCGCGCTCGTCAGTATACCTGTTATCGACCCTATTGCAGTCCCCGCCAGAGCCAGCAGAGACGTTAATACTTCATTGCTCATCCTCTGTCACTTCCCCTCCCGGAGTTGTATATGTCATAGCTCTTGCGCTGTCAGTAACTCCGCTTGTAGTCGGGTCTATCAGCGCATTGTATACGCTTGCGAGCACGCTGACTATAACATACGGGTTCCCTACCGCTTGCTTTATCAAATCCCACAATGCGCTCCAGCTCGTAATATCCGCTCCGGTCACTCCGTAGTATACACCTATCGCCATTGTTATCGCCAGCCAAAACGACCAGTTTTTCATTCTAACTTTAAAATTCATTAAACACTTTGCACACTCCATAGAGTATGCTATAATAATTATAGAAATTAAGAAAGGAGGTAAGATATGATTGAGTTGCCAACTCCTTTGTGCGCGATATACTCGGCAGTAATAGCAACACTAAGCTACCGAGCGTCGCACAAAGAAAAAACCGCTCCCAAGCACAGCAAGCAGAAGAAGCGGTAAAAACAAGGGGAAAGGGGCGCAAGCCCCGAGTACCCTCCAACTCAATTATATCTAACAACCATGAAAAAATCAAGCGTTATCTGCATGTTCATCGTCCCTATCTGCTTGTTCGCCGCAGTGATAGTCAAGGGCATTGCCGCCCTGATGCTTTGCATCGCCGCCGCAATAAGCGCAACCGCCGCTTACATCATCACCAAAAGGAGTAAATCATGAGCAAAACATCCTCCGCGGTCAAGCGCCGCTACAACCAAAAAGCCTACGACCTCTATCAAATGTCCATGCCCAAAGGCACGAAAGAGCTATTCCGCGCCGCGTGCGAACGCAACGGAGAAACGATGAACGGTGTTCTCAACAAATTCATCAAAGCCTACATCGAGGAGCATGAAGGGGATTAACTCCCCCTTCTTTTTTGCTTAACCAAGCATAACAACTATTGTACGTGCAAAAGTCGACCCCTTTTTTAAAAAAATAATTTTTTTCTCAAAAAATGCTTGACATACGTGTACATGTATGATATAATAATTATAGAAATTAGGAAAGGAGGCATAAGATGAAAGATTGAGCAAACCTCTTGCTCACGGCAATATCAACGGGCGCTAACGTAGCTCTCCTGATATTAAGTCTGAAGGGCAAGAAAAAAACCGCTCCTAAGCACAGCAAGCGGAGGAAGCGGTAAGAGCAAAAAGGGAAAGGGGCGCAAGCCCCGAGTACCCTTCCCAATCTCATTTTACAGCATAACCATGAAAAAAGCAACTATAATCTTACTCATCCTTAACACCGTCGGAATAATCGCCGCACAATTTATAAGCGGCGCTGCTTCGACCGTCATTCTAGCGGCGGCAGCCTGCTGCTCCATCGTCGCTCTCATTCTGGAAAGGAAGCGTGTATAATGGGCAAAACATCCTCCGCGGTCAAAAACCGCTACGCCGCCAAAGCGTATGACCCTATCCGGCTCAACGTCCCCAAAGGCACGAAGGAGCTGTTTCGCGCCGCGTGCGAACGCAACGGAGAAACGATGAACGGTGTACTCAACAAATTCATCAAAGCCTATATCGAGGAGCACGAAGGGGATTAACTCCCCTTCTTTTTTTACTTAATCAAGTATAACAACTATTGTACGTGAATATGTGAAACACTTAAAAAAGCCGCCGAAGCGACAGCCACGACAGCCTTTACACCCCCTTTTTTGGGGATGCGACACAGTTATTGTTGTATTTTTCTAATCAGTGCCTCCTGCAACGTTTGTGAGGATTTTATCCCCTGTCTATAGCCCTTTAGTTTAGCCAAGCAGGAATTGTAAGCGTTTTCTTTACAGCCTTTGTATCTTTATACGCGCTCATGTCGCAGGCCACTAACGTGGCGAATCCATCCTCTACTTTATCCATTTCCGACAACTCAGACGGTGCAGTTAAATCTCCGCCTCCCTCAAACAGTGTAAGCAAATAACCCGTTAATGTTTCTTGTGCAAACTGCATAGCTTCATTTACAGTTGCACCATATGTCTGGCAACCTAGTAGATCCGGGAACTCCACCCAATACGCATTGTCTTCTCTGTGAAAAATAGCCGGATAAACAAATAACATATTAATATCCTCCCTTTTTCAATCTGCGCCTCTATAATTTCAATCCATGCACCCCCGAGGGGGGTAGTTATTGTTGTATTTTTATTATAGCAGCTTTTTATTGCTTTTGGATATATTTTTCGGCAGTGACTTTTCTCCTTCCCAACTATGAAAGCAATTTTTTATCCATATCCGCGTTGCTTACCTCGTCTAGTTATACAATAATTCTTGTATTTCACATTCCAGTACCCGCGTTATTTTTACCGCCAGTGGCAGCGACACTGTTTTTGTCCCGCGCTCAATCTGGGATACTTGCACACTTTTTGCTAGGTCTGTGCTTTTCACCCTATTTCCTCACGCCCCTTGCGGGCACGACTTATTGACAACGAGCTTGAAATAAGGTATCCTATAGGTATAGGGAAGGGAACTTGCCCTCCCCCTCTTCATCGAGTAAGCCTTTCTATAATATCTAGTAGCTTATCGATGATTATTAGGATTGCGGTAATCAGGTTTAATGTTTTGATTGTTTTGTCCTGTTTACCGCTTTTTTGATGCCACAAAAAGCGTAAGAGCTTTTATGGGAAGTCCAAGCTTGCGGCCAATAAAGCATATGATGATTTTGTTGCAAGACTATACACAGAGAGGGCTCCGGAACCTGGCAGTATACCGTTTAAGGCTCTGGCAGAAGAATGGCTCGAAACGTACAAGCGCGATGCAGTCCGCAATGTAACACTGGAAAAAACATATGAATCGCCTTTAAACCGGCATATTCTCCCCTACTTTGGAACAATGCTTGTCGCACGGATAACTGAAACAGACATAAAAAAATTCTATTCAGACCATTCTCGTTTTTCTCATTCATATTTATCCAAAATGCGCGTTATAATAAAAAGCGTCCTAGACTTGGCCGTGCGCAAAGGCATTACACAATATAACCCTGCCGAAATGATAAAGCTCCCCAAGGCGTCCTCTGACGCTAATACTCCCAAACGTGCATACAGCAAGCAGGAGGCGCAAATAGACATTATGCGCGAGGCTGTCTCGCTCGGCGTGTAGTTTACGACACTTTTTCAAATTTTGAACGATTTTCTATAATTTTTTGTGATTTGGATTTTTGCAGCGCATATATGATAAAATGCCGATATAAAGCAAAAAACCGCTATTTCAAGCGGTTTTTCAATGGCGTGGCTGAAGGGATTCGAACCCCCGACCTTTTGATTCGTAGTCAAACACTCTATCCAGCTGAGCTACAGCCACATGCACTTCGCAAGCGCGTATTTTATTATCTCGTAGTTGTTCTGCTTTGTCAATAGCTTTTTTATTTTTTTCTTGATTTATTTTTTAACTTATTCATATTAAATTCTAATAAATATACTTGATTTTATTAGGTGACTATAAACCATTATTATGATATAATCGTCATGGTCATATTGCCTGATATATTAGAGAATGAATTGCATCTTTTCACAGAATATTAAGATATTGACCATTTGAAGTCTCCGTGACAAGCCACATAAACAGTGATTAATATTTGTTAAAGAAGGATAAAAATGCTAGATTTATTAAAAAATCACATACCGACTATTATAGGGATGGATGAATGCAATAAATTCGCCGTATCAATCATGCTTCTTGAAAACAATTCCGACTATGACGTTTTATTTGAAGTCCGTTCTTCAAAAATAAACAGACAGCCCGGCGACATATGCCTCCCGGGCGGAATGCTCGAAAAAAACGAAGCACCGGAAGAAGCCGCTCTGCGCGAAGCATCTGAAGAACTGCAAATACCTACATCGGATATGGAGATAATTACACCGTTAGACATTCTGATTGGAACCGGCACGATCGTGTATACATACGCAGTTAAGCTAAACAATTACAACGGCAGTTACAGCAAAAGCGAAGTCGCAGAAACATTTACTGTTCCGCTATCATTTTTCTTAAATACAGAACCTGAGATTTATTACACTACTACGCAAACAATACCGGATAAGGATTTCCCATTTGATAAAATATACGGCGGTAAAAATTACGACTGGCGCAAAGCCAGAACTCCAATATATTTTTACATTTATAAAAACAGAGTGATATGGGGGATGACTGCTAAAATTATGCGTTCTTTCTCCGGTATTTATAAAAGTGTATTAGAAAATAAAATTTAATTTATAAGCTAGTTATATTCTTCTCCGTCTCAAAAGGCTACGGATTGCATTTCATTCTTTTACACTGCGAGCAAGATTATTTACAAACAAAAGACCATTGATTAAATCAATGGTCTTTTTGTATTTCTTATTTTTCGGAAAGCAGCTCCAGTTTTTTCTTCGCTTCGTCCGGAGGATATGTTTTTACAACGCCGCTGACAACATCATAGCCAAGCTTTGGCAAAAACGCTGCTGCAAACGCATACGACTCATTCAGATGCTCTTTGCACTTACTCTCATCTGCCTCGAGCGTCTCTACACACTTTTCTCTGAATATGCTGACCGCTCTGTTTAAAAGTTCTAAACTCTCAAGGAGTCTGTCCGCTATAAGCGGCAAGAAGGCATTCAGCTCAAATTCACCATGCGCAGCGGCCATAGTTATCGCTGCGTCGTTTGCAATTACCTGAATTGCACACTGAATCACCATTTCAGGTACTACGGGGTTTACCTTCCCGGGCATAATGCTGCTCCCTTGTTGGAGAGACTTTATTTTCAGTTCTCTTAATCCTCCATGAGGTCCGGAATTCATAAGCCTTATGTCGTTAGCGATTTTCATCATATTAACAGTCAACGCTTTTAAAAGGCCTGAAACTTCTACGAACACATCGTTATTTTGAGTCAAATCCATAGGATATTCCGCGGCGGCTAAGCCAAAGCCGGTAAGTCTCCGAAGCTCTTCTATAACGCCAAATCTGTATTTTCTATCAGCTCCGCCGGAAAGCCCTACCGCCGTTCCGCCTATATTCACCTGGCGTAGTCTTTCCTCCACTTTGTATATTCTCCATCTGTCTCTCGCTATGGCTTGAGCGTATGCTCCAAATTCTTCGCCTAATGTTATCGGAACTGCATCCATCAATTCCGTGCGCCCAATCTTTTCAACAGTCTGCCATTCATTTTCTTTCTCTTGAAGAGACGTCTGAAGTTTAGAACACTCGTCTGATAGAAGTCTGAGTCTGCGTATCGCTGCTATTCTCAGCGCCGTAGGACAAACATCGTTTGTAGATTGCCCTCTGTTTACGTCATCCAGAGGATGAATTATATCATACCGTCCTTTGGCTTCCCCCATATCTTCCAAAGCGAGATTGGCCAGCACTTCGTTGACATTCATATTAGTTGAAGTTCCTGCGCCTCCCTGCAGAGCTTGAATCGGGAAACTGTCTTCAAAGCCGCCTGCGAGTATTTTATCGCAGGCTCTTACTATCGCTGACTCTACATCTGCTCTTTCAGGATTAAGTCTGCGATACGTAATTGCCGCCGCTTTTTTAACCGTAACTATCGCTTCTATAAGCTCCCATCTCACAGAACGCTGATTCAAATCAAAATTTTCCTTTGCGCGCAGCGTGTTTATGCCGTAAAGTATATCGTCTCCAAGCTCGCGCTCTCCCAGAGCATCGCGTTCTCTTCTCATACTTTAATCCTCCAGCTCTGCCAGCAAATGCGGAAATATCTCTATCGTACGTTTCAAAATCCCCTGCATATATGCAATAGTAATACCGTAATTCGTTATGGGTACGCCTTGGTCCTGCGCACATTTCATTCTATATCGCACTTCCCTTTCGTTCAGCATACATCCTCCGCAATGGATTACCATAGCATACCTGGATAAATCCTCCGGAAACTCGCGTCCGGATGATGTTTCTATATTCAGCTTTTTCCCGGTATAGTTTCTCAGCCAGCGCGGGATTTTCACGCTGCCGATGTCATCGCATTGACGATGATGCGTACATCCCTCTGAAATCAAAACCGTATCGCCGTCCTTTAACTTCTCCACGGCGGCCACACCGCGCACGGCCTCGTCCAGCAAGCCTTTATATCTGGCCATGAGAATTGAAAATGACGTAAGCGGTATATCCGGCGGCACATCAGCGGAAACCTTAGCAAACACCTGACTGTCTGTTATCACCAAAGCAGGACGTGTCCCCAGCTTTTCCAACGTCTCCTGAAGCTCATATTCTTTAACGCACAGCGCGCAGGCGTCTGCTTCAAGCACATCACGAATAACCTGCTGCTGAGGTAAAATCAGTCTGCCTTTTGGAGCCGCCTTATCTATCGGGATGACTAAAACTACTATATCCGCAGGGTGAATCAAGTCGCCGATCAGCCGAAATTTTTCCTCCTGTGTCCTGCCTAGAAGCGCTATCTGTTCTTTGAGCTTATTTAAATTTGTCTTTTCAATAGCGCTGACATATATTTCGTTATCCGAACATGCAGGCAGCTTTTCCAGAAGATCGCACTTGTTCCAGGCTATAATATAAGGTATATTCTTCTGATTAAATATGTCTATCAGCTCTCTGTCACATTCTTTCATGCCCTCTGCGCTGTCTACAACTAAAACGGCGACGTCAGTTCTGTTCAATACCTGCTTAGTTTTTTTAACACGAAGCTCGCCCAGAGCGCCTTCATCATCAAATCCGGGAGTATCTATAATGAGAACAGGACCCATTGGCAAAAGCTCCATAGCCTTACTCACCGGATCTGTAGTTGTGCCGCGCGTATCTGATACCACAGCCAGCTCCTGACCCGTAACTGCGTTCACTACGCTCGATTTTCCTGCGTTTCTCCGACCGAAAAAGCCTATATGTATTCTCTCGCCAGAAGGCGTGTCATTCAGTCCCATCATTATCCTCCTTCATTAATTCTATTAAATCAGGCATACTTTTCCAAAAGACTCTGCCCGAGAAAGCCTCGTGCGGAAGCGGATAAAACGCACTTCCGCTGCTCAATATCGGCTTATACAGCGGATCTGCTATAACCGCCCTTGCGTCTTTCAACTGCTCCTGAGCCTGCTCTTCTCCTATAGCTCGTAAAGCCCCGGCGGGTAAGCACTCGTCATCTGCTTCCAAAGGACATATTGTCCTTACATTTACACCATATTTCGCTTTGACCGCTTCTGCAAGGGAACCGCATGTCACTGGTTCTCCTATAATCACAGCGTCATAGTTATCCTGCTCATTTCGCTCAGCATACGGAGATATATTCGCGCCCGTTTCTACCGCTTTTTCCATCGCCGCAATGAGCTCATCCGTAAATTTCCCAATCGGAGTACCTACAACATACGGCGTGCCGCACGTCTCTCTAAGCACACGAGCAGCCTCGTATCCTACGGATGAGACCACCAGATTCACCGCAGCCTCTCCTGCGCGAGCGAGCGTTTCAAGCTTATCTCCCATAGCCCAGCATGAGACTACATCCCACCCGTTCTTCATCAGAACGTCCCTCATAGCTTTTTGGGAGCTCTCCTTTGTAAAATCAAGAGGCGTCACTCCGAGCAGATTTACACTCCTCCTGTTTGTGCATTTTAGATCTTTTCTGACAAATCGGCGCGCAATCTCGGCCATAGCCTTCCCCGCTCCTGTCACATAATCGTGCATACCGTTAGTAGGCACAAAGAACGACGGTATGCCTGTTCTTTCTTCCAATATTCTTACTATCGCGGAGAAATCCGTGCCGTTCATGTACGGCATAGGAGAACTTGAGAGAGCTATGAATTCGGGCTTAAATTCCTGAGCTGCATACACTATATCGTCTATGAGCTTGTCATCATCTCCCATTATAGCCTCTATCTCTGACAATGCGGAAATAAATATAAGACTGTCCTTGTCATACCATCGTGTCTCGTCATGTGTATTATAAGTAGAATTGCAGCCTGAGGAATCATGCATTATCGTCATTCCTCCCAGCTCATACAAAGCTGAGCACACTCCGGATACATCCGCAGTGTATATAGGTATTATTCGATACGACTGTCTCATACGCAGCTCTCACACCCCAATCCTTTGCGCGGAACTATATCTCTCGTGTCTTTCTCGTTCAGAAAAGCATCTGTCATCAGCTCCGCCATTTTGCAAATTCCATCGAAACCATATAATCCGCCGCCTTCTACCATATTTACAAAATGCGGCGTATTTTCAAACCATGCCGCTTTCTGCCCTATGGCAAGAGTTTTTTCGCCTGCTCCACGCTCAAGAACGCGCATTTTCACCTGAACTGTCGCAGCAAGCTCCAAATCGGGAGCGTTTCTTTTCAGCCATATGAAATCCTGCTCTTCCTCTGTATTAACAGAGTCAAGATAGACGCGAACAACATTAAAGCCGTGCTCTGTCAACAAACGCGCCAAGCCCAAATGCCTTGGATGAACGGTATAATCTATAGCGATTCTCGTTTGACCTATTATTCTATACGCCTCTTTCAACGCAGCTTCACTTTTCTCACGCTCGCTCTGCACGTCAATGCGCTGAATTGAAAGCGCATCCGAGAGCTTGTTGAGGTTTTCTGTTATTTCCTCGCAGCTAAAGCTTGACGGCAGATACATATAACGCCTGTTAAGCCGCTCCGCCGCAGCCCTCGCGCCGTAATCAGCCGCAGGATATACCGCTATAAACATTTCGCTTTCTCCCATAGACATAAATTCAGCAGGAGTGCTGCACGCGGGCAGTTCTTTCAGCTCAACATTTCCGCTATTCAGCAGACGTACAATATCGCTTGTTTCGTCCAGAGCGAAATCGCTTCCCAACAGACTTACAGCGCCTTTGCGCAAGGGCAATGGCGAAAGCGGATCATAAAGGCTTTTTCGCATTTTCTGATCCGGTGTAGCTCCGCTTTTTCGCATTATCGGATCCATAAAACATCGCACAAAGCAAATATCCGGAAAAAGTTTTTCCAGCTCACAGTATATCCTGTCCAAATCGCAGCCTAAAAAATGATGCAGACAGACGGTATAAAGCAGCACAAAAGGCGGCCTTTTTGGAAGCTTGCGAATTACATCCGCCGTACCCTCAATCGTAACCTCCTCTATCTCTCCGTTAATAAAATCTGACTCTTCCAAAATCACAAAGGAAAAGCGATCTGACATATTCATCTCCGCCGCTGTCAAAACCACTCCGCGCATGCAATTAGCCGCGCATACATATATCTGATGAGCTTCCGGAATCAGCATACCTGTGTGAACTATATTCCATGTGCCGTGTACGGGCGCGTTGAACTCCAATCCCGATTTAAACGGTTCGGGAAAGCTTGCATTTGATATGCGCATAACTGCGCCGTCTGAATTAACGGATATTCGTCTCAGCATTTCTCCTCCAAACCGCATATTTTTATCAGCTCATGCGCCAGCTTTCTGTATTCCGCCGCCATATCGCTGTTCGGGAAAGCTTCGATTACAGTCCTGCGGCTTTCTTCCGCTTCAGGCACAAGCTCGCTGAAGCTGAGTGCGCCTATTATCTCCGTACTAAAATCTTCTGCCAATTCCCTGACTTTAGCTTCCTCATTTTTTACGTTTTTTCTGTTCAATATCAGACCGCCCAGCTCAGCATATCCGCGGTTTTTAAATCTATCTACTGCCATAGCGATATTAGCCGCAGCGTGGATAGACATATTCTCACCTGATGTAAGAATAAATACCTTGTCCGCATAGCCGCTTCGCATAGGCATTGTAAATCCTCCGCACACTACATCGCCCAAGACGTCATATAAAACTACATCAGGCTCATACACCTTGTATGCACCTTTGGCCTCCAAAGTCTCGAGAGCTGATATTATGCCTCTCCCCGCGCACCCCAAGCCGGGAGTAGGCCCACCCGCTTCGACACAAAGCACACCGCCATATCCGACTTTGACCATATCTTCCAAAGTAATGTCGTTTTTTCGCACACGAATAAGATCCAGCACGGTATCCGTATGCTCTCCGTGGCGAAGCAGTGTTGTAGAATCCGCTTTTGGATCGCAGCCTATCTGTAAAACCTTAAATCCATTCTCTGCCAGCGCAGCGGCGATATTTGATACCGTTGTTGACTTTCCTACGCCGCCTTTGCCATATACCGCAAGTTTAATCATATTTTTGATCCTCAGTCCGGGTAATAACATTAGAGTATACAGTCTTCGCTGTAACGCCTTTGAGCCTCCCTATTTTACCGGAAAGCGCGCTCGTCACATCCTGCGGAGCGTCTATCGCTACGCTAATTATATTGATGCCTTTGCTTTTATACGGAATGCCCATTCTGCCTATTATAAACTCGCTCGCTTTGTGCAAAAGACTGTTAAGCTCATCCGTTTTCGTGCCTCTCTCTACAATTATGGATATTACTGCAACTCTCGTTTCCATTTATGCCTCCTTCAGCATATTCTCGGCAGCAGCTCGCCGCCGGGCTGCGGAAGAAGCGTCTGCGCTCCTATCTCAGTAGTCATAACTACCTTCCCCGGCTGTTCTGCCGTGACTTCTCCTATTATTGCTGCACTTTTACAATATTCGTTCTGCTTCAAAGCATTTAGAATAGCATCGGCATTTTCTTTAGGTGCAAAAATCACAAGCCTTCCCTCACATGCGAGATACAACGGCTCCAAGCCCAGCATTCCGCATACTCCCCGAACCTCGTCGGCAACAGGTATTGCGGTTGAATCCAGCTTAATACCTACATCGCTTTGCGCCGCAATTTCATAAAGCACCGTGCCTACGCCGCCGCGCGTAGCATCGCGGATTACGTGTACGTCACTCCCCGTATCGAGCACGGCTTCCACCGCACCCCACAGCGGGGCACAGTCGCTCGTCACATCTGCTTCTATGCCGAAATCCTCACGAGCAAGCAGAATAGTGCAGCCGTGACGGCCTATATCTCCGGTTACTATAATAGCATCTCCGGGCTCTGCCTTTGCGCCGGAGGTCTCTACTCCCTCCGCTATCTGACCTACACCGGTAGTAGTTATAAATATCTGATCTACCTGGCCCTTGCCTGCAACTTTCGTATCGCCGGAAACTATCGTTACTCCCGCTTCTTTGGCCGTCTTTTCCATGGAAGCTGCGATTTCTTCCAGCTTGTTCATAGGAAAGCCTTCTTCAA
Organism: uncultured Eubacteriales bacterium; assembly: GCA_902475435.1. Taxonomy (GTDB): domain Bacteria; phylum Bacillota; class Clostridia; order Oscillospirales; family Oscillospiraceae; genus HGM13006. The sequence goes on from CABRZL010000012.1 coordinate 30,346, forward strand.
TTACAAATGCACAGGATAAATAAAGCGGCTTCGCTCCCATACACGCAAGGTCATTTACCGTTCCGCAAATTGAAAGTTTCCCTATATTTCCTCCCGGAAAAAACGCCGGCGAAACTATAAATCCGTCAGTAGACATAGCCATTTTACCTGTCGGCGCAGGAAGCACCGCAGCATCATCTGCCGTGAGATTCGGATTTGCAAAATGCGCCTTGAATACTTCATCTATAAGCTCGTTCGTCTGTTTTCCGCCGCTTCCATGCGCCAGAGTAATAGTCTTTTCCATGTCAAATGCCTCCATATTGATAATAAGCAGAGCACGCGCCCTCGTTGGAAACCATGCACGCACCTATAGGATGCTGAGGAGTACAGCCTCTGCCGAAAACCTTGCAATCGCTCGGTTTGCATTTGCCCTGGAGTACGTCTCCGCATCTGCAAGCCGGATTGCTCCGTCCTTCTATCCTGCGCATATGAAATTTTTTTCTGGCGTCATACTGCGCGTATTCATCCCTGAGCCGCATGCCCGACTGCGGTATTTCTCCCAGGCCTCTCCATTCTGAATCGCAAGGCTGCATGAGCTTTTCTACAAGCTTTTGAGCGCCGGGGCTTCCCTCTTCTTTTACTACGCGCGGATAACAGTTTACAAAGAACGGTTCGCCCTTTTCAAATTTTGTTATAGCTACTGCTATTGCAGTGAGCAATTCATTAGCTGTAAAGCCTGCCACTACGCCGCTTATGCCTTCGTTTTTAATTTCATCGTAAAGCTTTGTACCCGTTATGGCACACACATGCCCCGGAAACAGAAAAACATCTGCGCTCCCTTTTAAAGCTTCATATGCGCTGGGCATTGTTTTATTAGCAGTCAGAATTGAAAAATTCTCCAGCTTTTCGTCTATAGCGCGCTGCACCGCGAGGCAGCTCGCAGGCGTGGTAGTCTCAAACCCTACGGAGAGAAACACCACCTGCTCATCCGGATTGTTTTTAGCGTATTCCACCGCGTCTATCGGGGAGTAGACTATCTGAGTTTTTGCGCCTTTTGCTCTCGCTCCGGCTAGGCTCATCTCTGTCCCCGGAACTCTCATCAGGTCTCCGAATGTACATACGACAGCTCCCTTATCGACGGCGAGCATAATCGCCTCGTCAATATATCCTACGGGAGTGACGCATACCGGACATCCGGGACCGGATATGAGCTCTATCTGCTCAGGAAGTATCTTACGTATACCCAATCTGAATATCTCGTGCGTATGAGTACCGCATACCTCCATCATTCTTATTTTCGGTCCGGCATACGAGGTTATTATTTCCTTTGCCGTTTTCCTTTTCTGCTGAGACATTAGATCAGCTCCTCCATCAGCTTATCAGTTTCGCTTTCGTCCTCATCCGTTATCTTCGCTATCGCAATACCGGCATGAACCATGACGTAATCGCCGGGTTCCAAATCGTCCAGCAGCTGCGCGGACACCTCTCGTTTTGCACCGAAAGCATCTACCAGAGCCATGCCGTCGCTTATTTTAACAACTTTAGCTGATAATCCTACGCACATTTTAATGTCCTCCTAAATTCGTAACAAAATTTAAAACTTTACAATTTAACCCTATTTTTATTAATAAATCTCATGGCCGCAGCCGCCTGACCCAGCGCAATTCCGCCGTCATTCGGAGGTATCAGGCTATGAGTCAAAACCTTAAACCCCTGTTTCTCAAGTTCAATGACAGTCAGCTTTAGAAGCAGCCCGTTTTGATAGACGCCGCCGCTTAGAGCCGCCGTATCTATGCACGTCAGCTCGCGCGCTCTCACACAAGCCGCAACTATCTGCTCCGCCAGCTTAGCGTGGAAAAAATATGCCAGCTCATCGGCTTCTGCGCCGTTTAATCTAGCCTTGACGATTGCAGCCGCCAAATCGTCTGTCGCTAAGAGCATTTTCCCGTCCGTCTCGCGAATAAGGGGAATATCAATATTCATATGCGATTTTCCGCTTTTTTCAAAGCTCTCCGCTGCAAATTGCAGCGCTGTTGAACTCTCGCCCTCAAAAGTAGAGCTTCTCCTTATTCCCAAAATCGCACTTATTCCATCGAAAAGTCTCCCTGCGCTGGTGGAAACCACGCTGTTAATTCGCCTGTCAGCCATGGTCATCTGCACCTTTGCTTCTGCATCAGTACAAAGTTTGAGATTGCGTACAATCTCTAATGCGGATTGTTTGTCAGCGCTAAAGCCATGTATCAAAGAAACTGCTATTCGCCAGCCTTCTTTCGCGGAAGCGTCTCCGCCTGTCTGCATAAACGGAGATATACTTCCTATGCGTTCAAAATTGTCTAAATCCGCCGCGAGTATCTCGCCTCCCCAAATTGTCCCGTCGGCGCCATAGCCCGTACCGTCAAACGAAACGCCTAATACCGGTTCGGAATAATCATTCTCCGCCATACAAGACAGAACGTGAGCATAATGATGCTGTACTCGAAACAGCGGAAGCCCCATTTCTTTAGCTGCAGCGGTAGAATTATATTTAGGATGCAGATCGCACGCCACAATAGTCGGTTCTGCTTCGAGAAGCGTTTTGAATCTATCAATTGTTTCCTCAAGCGCCTTCACTGTGCGCAAATCCGCCAAATCTCCTACATACGGCGACGGATAAAACTGATTGTTCACACCTATACAAAATGTATTTTTCAGCTCTCCGCCAATAGCCAAAACATTCCCCTCGAAGTTTCCGGAAAGCAAAATCGGCAGCGGAGCGTAGCCTCTCGATCTGCGAATCATATACGGCTCGCCGCGAAAGAAATCCATAACAGAATCATCGGCTCGAATGCGTATCTTTCTATCATGCGAAAGCACACAATCGCAGAGATTAGTCAATTCGTTCAAAGCATCGTTATCGTCCCTGCATATCGGAGCTCCGGAGACATTTCCGCTGGTCATAACCAGCACATCCGGCATTTCAATCTCATCATCATAATCGAACAGAAGCATCTGAACGGGAGCATACGGAAGCATAACTCCTATTTTAGGGTTGCCCGGAGCCACCAATCCGCAGACCTTTCCGCCTGCCTTTCTCTCGAGCAGGATTATAGGCTTTTGGTGACCGCTCAGAATCGTTTCCTGCTCGCAGGTAAGCTTACACTCTCGCTTTACTGTATTTTCATCTTTCATCATAACGGCGAAAGGCTTAGCAGGGCGAGTTTTCAATTTACGCAATCTGCTTACGGCATCCTCGTTTGAAGCGTCGCAGCAGAGATGAAATCCCCCTATGCCTTTTACAGCCGCTATGCCTCCGCTGCTTATAACTCTGCGCGTATAGGTTATCGCCTCTCTGCCGCGTTTTTCCGTGCCTATCAGATAGACCTCAGGCCCGCAGTCATTGCAGCAGACCGGCTGAGCGTCGTATCTTCTAGTCTCAGGGCTGTGGTATTCCTCAGCACAATCTCTGCACATCGGGAAGTCCTTCATGCTTGTTCGCTCTCTGTCATATGGAAGCGCATCCAGTATAGTCAGGCGCGGACCACAGCAGGTGCAGTTTATAAAAGGATGGAGATATCGTCTGTCTTTTTTGTCGTAAAGTTCTCGTTTGCAATCGTCGCATATAGCTATATCCGGAGAAATAAATATTTCACCTTTCGTCTTTTCACTTTCAATGATTGAAAACTCATCAAAGCGAGGCATTTCAATATTCTTTACATCTATTTTCAATATTGCCGCCCTTTTGGGAGGCTTCGTCTTCAGAGCATCTAAAAACCTCTCGACCTGCTCCTCTCTGCCCTGCGCCAATATCTCGACATACGGACCTTTGTTGCATACGCTGCCTCTGACTCCGCATTCAGCAGCATGTCTGCTCACCGTAGGGCGAAAACCTACACCCTGCACTATGCCGTAAACTCTTATTACATTTGTAATATCAGCTTTCATGACTTTACCAATTTTCCCGACACCGCAAAATGAGGCGTGCTTACGAACAATCCTTTAAAACCGGGAACTATCTTCTTTAACGATTCGTCCCCTATAATAACATCATAATCTCCGCTGTCGACCAATTCTGAGAGCGACTCTTCTTCTTTGAGATTCACGTCTCCGGGCATTTCCAGCTCTTTTTTCTTCATAAACCAAGTAGCCGCAGTCACTTCAGAGCATTTTCTAATCTGAAGCTCGCTTCGGATTGAATTTGCGATAACCTGCTGGTGAACTACAAGTACCTTCTTGCCTGAAAAATCCAAATCAGGAATGAGCTTATCTGCTATCGGATACCCGACATCGTATGGAGTGCCGAATTTCTCCTGCAAATACTTAGCTGTTTTCAAGCCGGCCGGAGATACTACAAGATTTCTTTCTGCCTCCGACGCTTTCTCTACATCGTCAAGACCCGCTCCCATGCCGTAACAAATCGCCTCTAAGCCCTGTTCGTTAAAATACTGTCTCAAATCTTCCGCCGCGGTCAGGTTGCTCAAATCGAGCGGAGTTGCGCCTACAACGCCTACTTTGCCTTTTTTTACGGGAAGCTTTTCTTTAGAAAAAGTTTTAAAAAGCGTAAGATACGCTTCCTCTTCGCCTTTGTCGTAAAGCTCCATACCCGTAGCTTCCACCGTAATGACAGGCAAATGAGTCTTTTTTTCCGTGAGACGCTTCAGCGCTCTGTAATCTGTGCCGATTACAGCGGGAACAGGAGTTCCTATAATCGCGGCGAATTTAGCGGAGACTTTGTTCGCTACGTCCGCAAGTCTGGAAGCCAGGCGTTCGTCTCTGCCCATTATGGCGTCCATATCTCTCAATCCCGCGCTGAAAATAGCGCTCTTGCTCTCGAACCATCTAGGTTCGTCAAACCCGCATACATTGCCGGCGCATCCGCCGGCGTCGCAGATAACGATTATCCCTCCCAGCTCATACAACACGGAAACCGCGCCCGACTGGTCGGGAGCGAATGGAGTTAGATGCTTCCAAAGACCTTTCATTCTGTTTCTCCTTTCTGCCCGCCGAGCACATCCGCCAGCGATTCAAACAGCCATCGAACTCCCGCATATCCAAAAGGCTGTATATCCTGATTCCACTGCAAATTCGGGCTGTCGGGGTGATAATAGCCTGCGTCTTTTCCTATAGTCATGTCAGCGTGAGCCTCGCTGCAATCGTAATAAATCATTGTCGGCTCGAGATTTGCAAATACCTTTGTATCAGGGCTAAGCTCGGCGAGACGGCGCAAGTACACAAAATTCTCGGCGTTTATCGTGCCGTATATCTCAGAAACCTTGAACCCATACCTGACAAGCGCCAAAGACAGCTCAAAAGAATCTCCATTCATGCACTCTCCGACGGCAAACGTCAAGCTTCCGTAAGTGTTTTTAAATCTCTCGACGGCATTTTCAGCCGCCGCTTTTTCGTTAGAGTCATCAAAATGCACGCCTAACGCAGCTCCCAAAGCCTTATATTGACTTTCAATTTTATCTGTTTGATATAAGCGGGTCAGCTCTATAGAAGGTATCTTTAATTTTTCCTCGAAGTCCTGCGCGGCGGGACGAGCCTCGGGGTTGAGGAGCAGATTGAAATTGGCTTCTGCCATGGTCAGATATTCTTCGTAATCCTTACATCGAGATATTTCATTTATCTTGCGCACGCCTGCCTGCCTCAGCAGAGTGTAAAGCTCACAGTCATCCATCAGCGGCGAAAAATATCCCAAAATATTGACAGTAGTTCCCTTCTTTTTCATTGGCTTCAGCAGAGAATACAGAGACTGCCGCACATGAACCATGGGAGGCTTTCTGCCCTCGCGCGTAAGAGCGTACATATAGCACGGGCGCACGGGAATGCCGACCTTTTCCTCTGCCTTTCTGCAAACTCGCTCCATATCCGTACCCAGAAGTGCATCTACACACGTAATACATATCATCACCACAGACGGCATCTTAGGAAGGCTGTCGCAAACCTCCTGAACAGCATCAGGGACTTTACTTAGATGGCGGCCCGTCACTATGTCAGTCTCGTCCATTATCAGATAAAAAAACCGATTGTCATATTCTCTCATCGAGCTTATCAGCGATGTATTTCTGCCGCAGCACCCCGGAGCGACCAGAAGCATGACGGAATCAGGAATAGACAAGCCGGCGCGTTTTACTCCGAATCCCTCCGCACCCGGGGAGTTAAACGCCAGCGTAGCAGGCGAGCTGTATATAAGATGCGTGCCGGATATAAGTTCGGGCGGAATACCGTCTTTCCCTCTCTGAGCCAAATCCTCGGCTGTATAGTAAATTGCTTTCTCAATCATTTGCGCTCTCCTTCAGCAGCTTTTCCGCCAAGTCAAAGAAACATCGGCTTATCGGCGAGCTGGGGTCCCCTTCTATGACAGTCTTTCCCATATCCTCAAAGCGCGTTATTTCATCGCTGCGCGGTACTTCTCCAACTATCTTCAATCCCGCTTCTTTTGCAAAGGCTTCGACCTTTTCCGTCTCATTTTCTACATTTCTGTGATTGAGTACAATTCCGAAGACTGTCGCATAACCACGGTCTTCAAAATTATTAACAGCACAGTTTATATTGTTTGCAGCATAGAGAGCCATCTTTTCGCCTGACGTCACTATCAAAACTTTCTCGGCGTATCCTTCTCTTATCGGCGCGGCAAAGCCTCCGCATACCACGTCTCCGAGAACATCGTACAGCACCACGTCCGGCTGCCATTTTTCAAAAAGGCGCATATCGTCCAGCAAATTAAACGTAGCGATTATGCCTCTTCCCGCGCAGCCCAAGCCCGGCGTCGGACCGCCTGTCTCAATGCAGAGAACTCCTCCATATCCAACTTTAGATATCTGCTCCAAAGTTTCCGGATCTTCCTCCATCTCTCGCATATAATTCATAACCGGAAGAAGCGGCTCTCCTCCCAGAAGATTTATCGTCGAATCGGCTTTTGGATCACATCCTATTTGTATGACCTTTTTTCCCATAGCCGCAAAGGCAGCTGACAGATTGCTTGTCACCGTAGATTTTCCAATGCCGCCCTTTCCGTATATTGCTACCTTAAGCATATAAGTAACTCCTGTTACTAGCTGCGTATAAACAAAAAACTCTCCCGCCATGACAACGAAAGAGCTGTGTATTCTATATATAAACAAAAATATATATCACAATAATTCCTGCTCGGATATATCCTCGCTGTCAAAATATTAAGTGAATTAATTTTATCAGGCTTACAAATCGAATGATAATCTCTTTGTCAGCTTTGTTTCTTACATTATATTCTATACACTTGTTTATGTCAACTTAATCATACATTTTTGTTATTTTTTTACTATTTACTTATCAAAAGACACTCTGCTTTTTTGCAGAGTGTCTTGCAAAAGCTCATATGCTTTTTCGGTTGTATTTAATTATTTATCGCCCCAAACTTCCTCAGCGATTTCCTTAACAAGCGCAAGCTTAGCCCACTGTTCTTCTTCCGTAAGCTTATTGCCTATCTCACAAGAAGCAAAGCCGCACTGCGGACTGAGATAGAGGTTATCAAGCGGAACGTATTTTGCGGCTTCGTGGATACGCTCAATTACTGCTGCTTTATCTTCCAGCTCAGGAGTTTTAGTTGTGATAAGACCGAGCACTACTTTTTTGCCGTCGGGTATCGTCTTGAGCGGTTCAAAGCCGCCGGAGCGCTCGTCGTCATACTCAAGATAGTAAGCATCGACGTTCTCACGCTCAAACAGGAAGCTTGCAACAGAATCATAAGCTCCGCTGCTGAAAAACGTGGAGTGATAATTTCCTCTGCAAACATGAGTATTTATAACCAAGTCGTCCGGTTTTCCTTCGATAGCAAGATTATTAACTTTTAAAAGAAGCTCCATAATCTCCTGGAGGTCTGTGCCTTCGCTGTATCTGCTGCAGCTGCCTTCAGATACGCATACGCCCCATGTGCAGTCATCGAACTGAATATTTCGGCAGCCTGCGTCGTAGAGATCCTTAATAACCCGGCGGTAGCCTGCCGCTATATCGTTAATAAGCTCGTCGTTTTCGGGATAGATTTTTCTCGTTGATTCAATGTTCATTGCCAAAATCATTTGCTGAAAAAACTGAGCCGGAGCAGGCATTGTCTGCTTCGCAACTGTGTTCTCATCTTCCAACGCTTTCACAAACTTGTAGTGCTCAACGAACGGATGATTTTCAGCAGAAATTTTTCCCACAAGATACGTATCGTCCAGCATAGCCTGCTCGTCATTGAAGCGCACGCCCTGTTCAGTTTTGTGATGCTCGACTCCTTTAAAGCCCCACATAAAATCAAGATGCCACGTTGCTCTGCGAAATTCTCCGTCTGTGATAACATGGTATCCGGCTTTCTTCTGCTTTTCTACCAAATCGAGAATAGCTTCATCCTCAGCCTTAGTCAGAGCTTCTTTTGTAATTTTTCCTGCTTCAAAATCTGCTCTGGCCTTTTTCAGGGACTCCGGTCTCAGAAAGCTGCCGACATAATCATAACGAAATGGTGTATATTTACTGCTCATAGTCAAACCTCCATATATAAATCTGCTGCTTATTTACTTCGTATAAGAACTCTGTAGCCGAGTTATTTTATGACCTAATTATAACTTATTTAATGGTTATTGTATAATACCTATAAGATTTGATTAGCTATAGCTTTAAACTATAACCGCGAACAGATGTCCCCCGTCTCTATAGGCGGCGGGGGACATCTAAGCCTTCAGCGGCGGTGCAATCCGCCGCTGAAGCCCTAAGAGGCTTCGCCCCTCGTTCACTTGTTGAATGACGGGGCGGCGCCCCTTATTGAACAATGCAGGATTATTGGGGGCAACCTTTAGCCATTTTTTAGCGCTATAGAAATTATACTTTTTTCTCGTCAAAATAACTCCAACAATTCCGCCTATTAAAGAGAATCGGCACTATTATTATAAACAGACCTTCAAATACGTTAAGGCCTGCTCCGACAACACCACATTCAGCTTGACGGCAACTTCTTCTTGTAAAAGCCCTTTTGATTTTCTGATTGCTTTAATGTTTTCGTTTAAGATTAAGGATAGTCTCTTTTCTTTCAAGCGTCACCGGAGTTGCAGAAATCGAGCTGCTTATTCGCTCATGATTTCTATGCGTTAAACAAGTATTTTTTTGATTTTCCGGACATTTACAAACATACAGGGCTTATGTTTAAGTATGACATGAGAGATACAGACTGTTAGTTCATTATCTGATATACTCTTGTAAATGGTGTTTTCATACTCAAAAGAGAGCAGAACTGTACTTCTGCCCTCTTTTAGCTTTTTATAAGTTAAACTCAGCAGGCGGGTTTCCGGAAAAATCTGCTATGACAGCGTGTGCGTTTTCCAGATAGAACACCTCGAATATCGGGTTCTGTGCATCGCCGTACTGAGATTTTACAATGGGATTTGCTATGCACATCTCTTTAGCAGCCATATTGTTTTCAAATACAGCTTTTCCTCCAATACGTATCCACGCATATTTCGGGCTGGAAACTGATATTTCGATATTCGGGTTAGCCTGCATATCTTTATACACATCCTTCGTACTGTTAGTACAAAACCACAGCTTCCCGTCCATCTCGCCCGCGAACATAAACGGACGGCACTTAGCCTTCCCGTCGCGTCCTACAGTCGCCAAATACTGTACAGGGTTTTCTTTTAGGAATTTTACTACTTCATTCATTTTACTGCCTCCATTCAATAAGGGACACCGCCCCGCTATTCGTCTACGACAAGGCAAAAGCCTCTTAGGATTACAAAAGCCGCCAACGCCTTCGCCCAAGGGTAAACGGTTATATTCGTATAAGTCAGGAAGCACGCGCACTTCATGTTTATAATATATACCAAGACCTGCACGGAGTAAAGTACGCACAATATTGTGGCATAGTTACCTGAAGGATACTGTTTTATAAATTGCCTTGCAGTTATAAGTTTAAAGAGATATAATTAAGTAAACATGGAGGTGTTTGCTATGCCAGAAGTAAAAATCGCAAATTCCCTGCCTGCGTGTCCGGTAGAGACCACTCTCACGTTAATAAGCAACAAATGGACGGTTTTGATACTGCGCGATTTAATGACAGGTACAAAGAGATTCGGTGAACTCAAAAAATCTATCGGCCATGTAACACAAAAGGTTTTAACCGCTCAGCTGCGCAATATGGAGCAAAGCGGTCTCGTTTTGCGTACAGTCTATGCAGAAGTGCCGCCGCGCGTCGAATATTCGCTAACTGAACTCGGATACAGCCTCAAGCCTATTCTCGACGCGATGTACAGCTGGGGCGAAGCATATCAGCACGATGCTTCTGCGCAAAATAATTGCGATTTCTGCGACTAAAAGTATTGACTTTTTTTCATCTCAGTGCTAGAATAGTTTTTGGAAGTTATATTCCTCAATAGCTCAGTTGGTAGAGCATTCGGCTGTTAACCGAAGGGTCGTTGGTTCGAGTCCAACTTGGGGAGCCAGAAAGCAGTTGCCTTATGCAGCTGCTTTTATTTTTTCTCTCTGTAAATATTTACTTCAAAATAATACTATTTTAAAAAAATTGCATTGCTAATCAAAAAAGAGAGGAGATACCAAAGAGGTATCCCCTGCTCATTTAGTATTTTTATCGAGACAATTAATTTGTTTTTCTGCGTTTATAAACCAACACTCCTGCCAAAGCAATGCCGGAAAAAGCAAACAAGACAATCCACAAAGTAATATTACTTTCATCTCCTGTTTTAGGACTGCTTACTGAAGTGTTCGATTTTGAAGCACCGCTTCCTGAACTCTTCGACGTGTTGCTTGAATTTGTCGTTCCACCAGATTTATTAGAAGATGGAGATTTTTCCCATACGGCAGTGTACGTGGCGTCTGCTGTCACAGTCTCTGACACGGCGGGAGTCCAACCCTTGAACACATAGCCTTCTCTCGTCGGAGTTCCGTCAAAAGCAGGAGTTGCCGTTCCTGATAACAAATCTGAATAAACCTGGTCTGCAAAGACCTCTTCACCTTCAACGCCGTCCGTGTATGTAACGGTATATTTATCTTCTTCATCGTCAGCAACGCCGTTGTTGTTCTTGTCTTCACCCCATACAGCAGTGTAGACAGCATCATCTGTCACAGTCTCTGCCACGGCGGG
>CABRZL010000013.1 GCA_902475435.1 uncultured Eubacteriales bacterium
TTTTGACCATATAATTGAAAATATCATGATATCGTTTTTAAAGTGATTATCTTGAAAGCTCCCGATACATTTGACGAATCATTTTGGGCCGCTCTAGACATCCTAGTGTCCAATTCCAAAATTATAATCGATCGACCGAAAGGTACCAAGCATCCCAGGTATCTCAGCTATGTATATCCCGTTGATTACGGATACTTGGAAGGCACTGCTTCCATGGACGGCGCCGGAATCGATATTTGGGTTGGAACAGCGGAACACCCGGTTATAGACGCCATCATCTGTATTGTAAATCTGGCGAAAAGAGATTCTGAGATTAAATTGCTCTTTGGATGTACAGATTTGGAAAAATCTATAATTTACAAAACACATAATGCAACACAAGAAATGAAAGGAATTTTGATCTGTCGATCAATTCGGAAAGGTGAGTCCACATGAAAGTATTAGTCATTGGCTCCGGCGGGCGGGAACACGCCATCTGCTGGGCACTGAAGAAAAGTCCCAAAGTCACAGAACTATACTGTGCCCCCGGCAACGGTGGAATCAGTGAGATTGCTCACTGTGTGGACATAAAGGCCACAGACATTGACGGTATAGTGGCTTGGGCCTCATCCAACCACATAGATTTTGTCATGGTAGCACCTGATGATCCACTGGCCATGGGTATGGTGGACGCTCTGGAATCTGCTGGTATTCGTGCTTTTGGCCCCCGGGCAAATGCCGCCATTGTGGAGGGAAGCAAGGCTTTTTCCAAAGAGCTTATGAAAAAATATGGAATTCCCACTGCATCCTATGAGATTTTCACAGATAAGGACCAGGCCCTCGCCTATGTAGAAGAACAGGGGGCTCCCATTGTAGTCAAGTGCGATGGTCTGGCGTTAGGCAAGGGTGTCATTGTCGCGCAGACAGTGGATGAGGCAAAAACCGCAGTGATCAATATGATGGAAAATAAGGCCTTTGGCGAAGCCGGGGCTAAGGTTGTGATCGAAGAATGTATGACGGGACCTGAGGTAACAGTACTGGCCTTTACCGATGGCAAAACCATTGTTCCTATGCCGTCCTCTCAGGACCACAAACGGGCCTTTGACGGTGACAAAGGGCCCAATACGGGTGGTATGGGTGCAATTTCCCCCTGTCCTAATTACACCGCTGAACATGCTAAAATATGCATGGAAACAATTTTCTTGCCCACCATCCATGCACTGAACGCTGAAGGCCGTACCTTCCAGGGCGTCCTCTATTTTGGTATGATGCTTACACCCCAGGGGCCAAAAGTTGTAGAATACAATGCCCGTTTTGGTGATCCGGAATGCCAGGCTGTACTTTCTTTGCTGGAAACTGACCTGATGGATATTTTGGAGGCCTGTGTGGACGGAACATTGGACCAGGTCTCGGTAAAGTTTAAAGATGCAGCAAGCTGCTGTCTGGTTCTGGCCTCCGGCGGCTATCCGGTATCCTACGAGAAGGGAAAGGAAATCAACGGACTGGATTTGGTAAAAGATGCTGTTGTATTCCATGCCGGGACAAAAAAGCAGAATGGAATGTTCTACACCAACGGCGGACGTGTTTTGGGCGTTACTGCCGTAGCTCCCACGCTTCGGGAAGCTATAGATAAAGCTTATAACGCAGCTAAGCCCATCCATTTTGAAAAAATGCATTTCAGAACGGATATCGGGTATCATATTCTTGACGCGAAGTAAAAAATAGTATAAACTAAAGGATGCGCCGATGACCAACTCAGTCTCGCCGGCGCATTCTTTACGATTTTAACGGATGGAGAGGAAAATATGGAACGAACTCTGATTTCAGAAATTTTTGCCGATCCCAAATCCTTTGACAAGGTTCAAGTCACAGTTGGCGGCTGGATTCGCACCATGCGGGCCCAAAAAGCCTTTGGATTCATTGAACTCAACGATGGCAGCTATTTTAAAAGCCTTCAAGTGGTCTTTGAGGACGGTATCGTTGAAAATTATAAAGACATTGCCAAGCAAAATGTAGGGGCCGCTTTGATTGTCTCTGGAACACTGGTTTACACACCAGAAGCCAAACAGCCAATTGAGCTGAAAGCAACAAAAATAGAGGTGGAAGGTCCCTCTACTCCGGATTATCCGCTCCAGAAAAAACGGCACACGATGGAATATCTCCGGACCATCGCTCATTTGCGGCCTAGGACCAATACCTTTTCCGCTGTATTCCGCGTGCGTTCAGTGGCGGCCTTTGCGATCCATCAGTTCTTTCAGGAGCGCGGTTTCGTTTACGTTCACACGCCTTTAATCACCGCCTCCGACTGTGAGGGTGCCGGTGAGATGTTCCGTGTCACAACGCTGGATCTTCAAAACGTCCCGAAAAATGAAGACGGCACAGTAGACTATACCCAGGATTTCTTTGGTAAAAGCGCAAATCTAACGGTCTCTGGCCAGCTCAATGCAGAATCCTTTGCCCAGGCTTTTGGCAATGTCTATACGTTCGGGCCCACATTCCGGGCTGAGAACTCCAATACCCAGCGCCATGCTGCGGAATTCTGGATGATTGAGCCGGAAATGGCCTTTGCTGATCTCTCCGACTATATGGACACGGCCGAGGCCATGATAAAATTCGTAATCAACGAAGTGCTTCGGAAATGCCCCGCTGAAATGGAATTCTTCTCTAAATTTATAGATAAAGGCCTTATGGATCGTCTGCACAATGTAGCGGAAAATGAATTTGCCCGGATCACTTATACTGAGGCTATTTCACTTCTGAAACAGTCTGGCGCGCATTTTGACTATCCTGTGTCCTGGGGCTGCGATCTTCAAACAGAACACGAACGGTATCTCACAGAGCAGCATTTTAAAAAGCCTGTATTTGTTACAGACTATCCCAAGGAAATCAAGGCTTTCTACATGCGCCTCAACGATGATCAGAAAACAGTAGCCGCAGCAGATTGCCTAGTACCTGGCATCGGCGAAATCATTGGCGGCAGTCAGCGTGAGGAGCGTCTGGAGGTTTTGGAAGCCCGCATGCATGAGCTGGGGCTGAATCCGGAAGATTACTGGTGGTATTTGGATCTTCGTCGCTACGGCTCTACGCATCACGCCGGCTATGGCTTGGGCTTTGAACGTTTGATTATGTATCTGACGGGCATCAGTAACATCCGGGATGTAATTCCGCATCCCCGTACCGTCGGCAACGCTGATTTCTAATCGTTTGACCCTGCAAAATATACCGTTTTGCAGGGTCTTTTCTTTGCAAGTTTGTATAGATTTACTTGCATATTTTGCCTTGACATGTCCGGGTTCATCCCGTACAATAAGTGCTGAAATGAAACAAAAAGGACGTATTTTATGAAAGTACCGTTTGTCACAAAAGAACAGCTAGAAGACATTATTCATCAGTACCCAACACCTTTTCATATCTATGACGAAAAAGGCATTCGTGAAAACGCCAGGAGGGTAAAGCAGGCTTTTGCCTGGAACCCCGGTTTTTGCGAATATTTTGCCGTGAAGGCTACCCCAAACCCTGCTATTTTGAAAATTCTTCGTGAGGAGGGCTGTGGCGTAGACTGCTCCTCTCTGACAGAATTAATGATGGTAAATCGCTGCGGCTTTCACGGAGAAGAGATTATGTTTTCCTCCAATGAAACGCCGGCAGAGGAATTTGCATTGGCAGACCAATTAAACGCAACAATTAACCTCGACGACTTTACTCTAATCGATTTTCTCCAAGAAACCATTGGATACATTCCTGAAACCATTTCCTGCCGGTACAATCCCGGCGGTACCTTCCAGCTCTCCTCCAGCGAAGAGGGATTTCAGGTAATGGACAGCCCCAAAGATGCAAAATACGGTTTTACCACGCAGCAGCTTTATGACGGCTTTCGAAAGTTGAAATCCATGGGAGCCAAGCATTTTGGAATCCACGCATTCTTAGCCTCTAATACGATCTCTAATGACTATTATCCGGAGCTTGCGGGTATTCTATTTCGTTTAGCGGTAGACCTTCAAGAAAAAACTGGCTGCCACATTGCATTTATAAATCTTTCCGGCGGCGTTGGCGTACCCTATCAACCAGATCAGCCACAGAATGATATATTTGCCATTGGTGAAGGCGTTCGTAGAAAATATGAAGAAATCTTGGTTCCTGCCGGCATGGGAAATGTAAAACTTTTCACGGAAATGGGCCGATTCATGTTGGCTCCTTACGGCGGCCTCGTAACCACTGCCATTCATGAAAAACATATCTATAAAGAGTATATCGGCGTCGATGCCTGCGCTGCAAACCTCATGCGTCCGGCCATGTACGGTGCGTATCACCATATTACTGTCATAGGCAAGGAACATGCTCCCTGCGACCACAAATATGACGTAGTAGGCGGCCTTTGCGAAAACAACGACAAGTTTGCAGTAGATCGGATGCTTCCAAAGATTGAAATGGGCGACATTCTCTTCCTCCACGACACAGGCGCTCATGGTTTTTCCATGGGATATCAATACAACGGCCGACTCCGGAGCGCAGAGCTTCTCCTTCAGGAAAACGGGACAGTCAAGATGATCCGCCGGGCTGAAACACCGGAAGACTACTTCGCTACATTGGTCTGGGAATAATGAAATGAACAGGTGTAATATGTTGATATTGCACCTGTTTTATTTTTTCAGATAAACGCATATTCGGTTACCAGTTTTATTGATCTACCCTATGGCCAATCAAGCAGATGAAATTACACTTAAATCCCTATCAAATTTAATTGCAACAATGGATTTCATATTTTTAGCAAATAACTATAAAAAATATTGGCAACCCTTGACTGTTGATATATAATATCTATGGTATGATTGGAAAAGAAAGGAGGCGCAATCTATGCAAGTACAAGAACTCCGAAGTATTGAGGCTTTGCATTCCTTTCGACTTTTGTCTGGCGACAGCGGCCTTAGCAATCTCATGAAAGATGTAGTCCTGTTGGAATACGAAAGCTTGAAACAAAAGACGCCCCACTATTATCAAGAGGACTTCATTGTTACCACGTTATTCTATGCCAAAGATGATCCAGATCTTCTCTTCCCTACTGTAGAGCGACTCATAGATCTGGGGGCTGCAGGATTGGCATTCAAATCTGTATACTACACAGCGCTGCCCGAGGCAGTTTTATCGCTTTCCCGTCAACGAAATTTCCCGATATTCATTTTCGACGACCTTTACATGGAAGATGTAATCCTAAGTATTTCTGATTACATACGCCAGCGGCAGGAATTTTCTTTGTTTGAGGAACCTCTTTGCAATATACTGATGGAACAAAGCGCTCCCGATATTCAGCAATATTGTAACCGCATGAATCCTGGCCGCCAAAAATATATGTGCGCTGTATATATCTACCCTGCTCAGCCAGAAAGCAACTGGTCTGGTACACTGCGGGACACCTTGCGTATGCGGTCTTCCAGAGAGCTGACAGGGGGATATCGGTTTTTACAATTTCGACGTGGTTTTTTCGTTCTTTGGAATGACACGCAGGAACCAAAACCAGAAGATGTCGCAAACCAATGCCGGGATCTGCTCCGCCGCCTTGGTTGCTTGGACGACGATCTCTGCCTTGGCGTCAGTAATATTCATCAGCGCACAGAAGATTTTGACTGTGTGATTCGCGAAGCTTTTGATGCACTTACGGTCGCTTTGGCCACTTCGCAAGTTCAGATATCATATTCTGAGCTGGGCTATTATCCTTTAATTTTTCCCATGCTTCGAGATAAAAGCGCACGTTGGAACACACTGCAGCTTATAAATCGGCTCTCAGAATATGATCAAAACAGTGGCAGTAGTAATTTGACCACAACGCTTAAAACATACGCTGCCCAAGACTACGATATTCGTAAAACCGCTGAGGCTATGCATCAACACCCCAATACTATTCGCTACCGACTTAAGAAAATCGGCGAACTCATTGGTACTTCCAAGCACATTGACGAAGCTCTGTTCTTTCTAGGGGAATTCTTACGCCTGGACGCTCTTAGGCAGATGATTTTTTAAGGAAGCATTTCCCTATGCACGATAAAAACGACACTGTTGGAAAAACCATCAAGACCGGCATTAGCTTTGGCAGCGCCTTGGCAATGGTAATCAGCTATACTACTTGGGACTCTGTTGGATGGGCCATTGTTCATGGGCTAATGAGTTGGGTTTATGTAATCTATTTTATCTTGAAATACTGACAAATTCCAGCTGTGAGTATAACTCACAGCTGGAATCCTCTTTATCCCTGTTTAATCTGCCATCAATTTTCGACGAGCCAAATTAATGGTACCTTCCTGCATCTCATCAATCCATCTGAGGCTCTTGCCGCAACCCAGTGCTACACACAAAATGGCATCATCAGCTACATGACAGTTAATTCCTGTCGACCGGTAAATCAATTGATCGAACCCATATAGCAGACTACCTCCCCCAGTCAAGGTAATACCGCTACGAGAGATATCAGCCACCAATTCCGGCTCTGTCTTTTCCAGTGTAGAGCGCACTGCATAGAGGATATCACGGCAGGGCGTTGTCAATGCATGCATCACATCCACAGATGTAATATCCACCTCTTGGGGAAGACCAGTTGAAAGATTTCTCCCCTTTACCGTCATTACCAGGGCCTCTGGCCGGGGATGCACGCACCCAATCGCCATTTTTACTTCTTCTGCAGTCTGACTGCCAATCAATACCTGATACCGCTCCCGAATATACTGAATGATCGCATCGTCAAACGCATCGCCTGCTGTATCAATGGAAGTAGATTTTACTACATTGTTGAGGCTCAAAACCGCAATATCCGTCGTGCCGCCACCGATATCAATTACCATACTGCCACCGGCTCCACGGATATCCATGCCCGCTCCCAACGCCGCTGCTAAGGGTTCCTCTATCAGATATACACGCCGAGCACCAGCCTCCATTGCAGCCTGGATTACGGCACGCTCCTCAACTTCGGTGATACCGCTTGGAACGGAAACCACCACTCTGGGCTTGACCAAAGACATTTTTGTAATGCGCTTCAGATAAACCGACAGCATGGTCGCCGTCATATCATAATCGGAAATTGCACCATTTTTCAGTGGACGAGCTGCCACAATATTGCCAGGCGTACGCCCCAACATCTTTTTTGCCGCTGCGCCAACTTCCAGCACCTTGCCGCTAACTTTATCCAAGGCCACAGCACTGGGCTCGTTGATCACAATGCCCCGTCCTTCCAAATAAAGCAGAACCGATGTGGTTCCAAGATCAATGCCAATATCTCTAGATAATTTTATCATATCATTTCCTCGCAGGTATCATTGATATTCTTCCAGCGGCTGTGCCAAAGCCGCCGCAATAACTTCTCGCGCTCCGGCGTCTAATAATGTTCGACTTGCTTCATCCAGAGTTGCTCCTGTGGTAATAATGTCATCAATCAGGAGTATACGCTTATCCGCTACTAATTCCGGCTCCGGCACCAGGTAGGCTCCTTCTACATTGGCCTTTCGAGCAACCGCATCCGTCAGACTGGACTGCGCTGGATTGTCTGCGCGCTTTTTCAGGGTTTCTACCGCTACATCCTGGAGCTCCAGCGCCGCAGCCATGGCCAACAGCATCGCCTGATCGTATCCTCGTTTTTTTAAGCGCTCTGCACTGACGGGAATCCATGTGATCAGATCATATTGTCCCGAAAAATTATCTCGAATGCACCGGGCCAAGATTCGGCCAAACTCTGTCGCATAACCTGGCTGATCCTGAAATTTAAATCGAATCAAGGCATCACGAACCCTGCCTTCATAATACATAGGCACGCAACACCTGGTAAAGTATACTCCAATTCTGATCGTATCATTCTGTGTCAGTAATTTTAGGCAATCTTCGCAGGCCGCTCTTGTACTAGACCGCAAAATTTTTCTGCAAAACAAACATTTCGGCGGAAACAGTAAATCAGTGAGCACATTGAAAAAAACCATAGTCACGCATCCTTTGCAAGACGAAGTTTGAGGCCGCTGTACCGTCGGGACTGACGGTTATTTTGCACCATAGCCGCCACCACATTGGGATCCCCCACAATAATCAAAAGCTCCTTGGCACGAGTCACTGCAGTGTATAAAATGCTCCTGGTAAGCAGATAGGGATTTGCGTGAGACGCCGCCAGAATCACAGCTCGGTATTCGCTGCCCTGACTTTTGTGAACAGTCATGGCATAAGCCAGCTCCAGCTGACCTAATAAATCAAATGTATATTCTACAATCTTATCGTCAAAGGCTACTGTCAGAGTTTCCTCAGTATTGTCAATTTTTATAATCTTCCCTACATCTCCATTAAACACGCCAGCACCTAATCCGAACCCCTCTGTCTTCCTCCACATTATATCATAGTTGTTTCGAATTTGCATCACTCGATCTCCCTCACGGAAGACAATTTTCCCATATTTTCGTTCCTGTTTTTCTGAAGATGGAGGATTCAACGCTGCTTGGAGCTGAATATTCAAAGCTACAGTACCGGCATCGGTTTGCCTAGTCGGAGAAAGCACCTGAATTTGATCGGAAGGAATATGCATATTCTGCGGCAGTCTCCGAACGCACAAATCTGTAATGGTTTCTACAATAGCCCTATTATCTCGGCGTACCAACATGAAAAAATCCCTGTCTTTACAAGCCAGTTCCGGCATTTTTCCCTGATTTATGCTATGTGCATTCATAATAATAAGACTTTCCCTGGCCTGACGGAAAATCTCCGTTAAACAGACTGTCGGAATTCGATGACTTCGAATCAGATCTGAAAATAAATTTCCCGCACCTACAGATGGAAGTTGATCCGGATCCCCCACCAAAATCAGCCGGCAATCAGGTTTCATCGCCCGCAATAACGCCTCCATCAGTAAAATATCCACCATGGACGTTTCATCCACAATCACTGCATCAGCTTTGAGGGGTTCTGATTCATCATGGGTAAAGCAAAGTTTTCCACTTTCCGGGTCAAACTTTGTCTCCAGCAGTCGATGGATCGTGGACGCCTCCCGTTCGCAAAGTTCTCCCAAGCGCTTTGCGGCACGACCGGTCGGTGCAGCCAATTCCGTCTTAATTTGTAGTCGATCAAATAGGGACAAGATCCCGTTCACCGTGGTAGTCTTGCCAGTACCCGGCCCTCCAGTAAGCAACATAACAGCATGTCCCGCCGCAGTTGAGATTGCTTTTTTTTGATCTGGAGCATAAGTAATCCCACTATCTAGCTCAATTTCTCGAAGAATTTCCGGGAGGTTGTCTGGCAAATCCGGCTCCGCTCTGGAGCACATCCAATCAGCCACATAGGTTTCTGCCTCGTAATATTCCGGAAGATAACAGACTGAGATACCCTTTAACGTATCCAGTACGATACGGCCTGTTTCATGGAGCGACTCCATAGCTTCTTCTACGGATTCCCGACTGACCGAGAGCATAACTGACGTCGCATCCCGAAGCTTGTCCCCAGGCAAAAAGGTATGACCATTTCCTAAATTGTGTCGTAATGTATAAATTGTTGCAGCTTCTATCCGTCTGGTGTCTTCAGCTTCCACGCCCAATGAAATTGCAAACGCATCAACGATTGAAAAATCTGCTCCAAAAAATTCCTCTGTTAACAGATACGGATCATCTTGCAGCGCTTCCATAGCAAACTCGCCATAGGTCTTATAAAGTGGCATTGCCAGTTCAGACGGCAACCCATGCGCCATTAAAAACTCCAAAAGTTTCCGCATACCAAACTGCTTTTGAAAGTTTTCTCCAATCTCAATGGCTTTTTTCAAGCTAATGCCCGGAACTTCCGCCAGGCGTTCCGGGCTTTCCTCCATAATGGAAAAAGTTTTATCTCCAAACCGTTCTACAATACGTTTTGCAGTCCTGGGTCCAATGCCACGAATCACACGGGAAGCCAAATATTTTTCAATTTCTGCAGCACTATCAGGCATCAATCGTTCCAGAAATTCTGCCCGAAACTGTTGACCGTGGGAGGAGTGAATCTCCCAGTGCCCCGTAATCACCAACCGTTCCCCACGTGAACACATGGGAATTGTACCTACCACCGTAATGGTTTCATCCGCTTCCGTGGTAAATCGAATCACCGTATAGCCGTTCGCTTCATTTTGATACAATATCGCTGAAATAGTTCCGCGAATTATCTCACTCCGCTGTACCGTCATGCTTTGCTTCCATCCATTCTTTCAGTTCCTCCAGATTCATGACAAGAATCTGATTTTTATCTTGAGCCAACCGCTTCGCACGGTCCTGGCCTTCGTAACTGAGTCCTTCGTCTAAAATTAGTACTGTCCACCATAGTAGCCCAGTATCTCGAAGCCACAATACCCCTTGCAGGCAACGCTCCATCCATGGTGCATCTCCAGATCCATGGAGAACTACCGTAATAGGCATATCTCTGCTAAGCGGCAACAATACTAGCCCCACAATGGTCCACACTAACATTATCAGTCCCCAAGCCGCCAGAGCACCCACCAAAATCTCCATACTTTTCCCTCCCTCTGCATTCTATGCACTGTGGGAGATGAAAGTTCCTAAAGAAATATTGTCACCCCATATGTGAGGATTGATACAATAATTCCTGCAATCAAAACACCCAGCGCAATCGCGGGAAAGGCGTATTTTAGACGGATATTAAACACGGCCGCCACCAACGCACCGGTCCAGGCTCCTGTTCCAGGTAATGGAATCGCCACAAGAATACAAAGCCCCAACAACTCATATTTTTTAAGTAGAGCCTCCTTTGATGCAGCTTTCCGCTCCATTTTGGAAACAATTTTTTCTAAAAGCGTGCTTTTTGTACGAAGCCACTCAAACACACGTCGTGTAAACACAATAAGAATTGGTACAGGCGCCAAGTTGCCCAGCAACGCTGCAAGAAAGACAGCATAAAATGGTACGCCAAGACTCACACCAACAGGAATCGCACCTCGAAGCTCTATAACCGGAACCATAGAAATTGCAAAGATATATATCAAATTTCTCAGCAAAGCTATAACGATCCCCCTCATTTACGAATGATTCAATATATTATATCGCAATTTTCACACGAATGGAAGTTCTTTTTCTATTTTCATTGTAATTGTGACGTATTCGTGCATATGTCCTTCTATTGTATGAAAAAGAGACTGCCTCTATAGAGGCAGTCTCAGAAAGAACCAAGAATTATTCAAAGATCTCGGTTACCACACCAGAACCAACTGTACGGCCACCCTCACGGATAGCAAAGCGCAGACCATTTTCAATAGCAATGGGGGTAATCAGCTCAACATTCATCAGAGTGTTGTCGCCAGGCATGCACATCTCAGTGCCCTCGGGCAGAGTGATAATGCCGGTAACGTCAGTCGTACGGAAATAGAACTGAGGACGATAGTTGTTAAAGAAAGGTGTATGACGGCCACCTTCATCCTTGGACAGAACGTAAACCTGACCGGCAAACTTTGTATGAGGATGAATGGAGCCGGGCTTACAAATAACCTGACCTCTCTCAACTTCTTTCTTGGTTACACCACGAAGCAGCGCACCAACATTGTCGCCAGCCTCAGCATAATCCAGAAGCTTGTGGAACATCTCCAGATCTGTGACAACTGTGGACTTCTTCTCTTCGCTCAAGCCAACAATCTCAACAGGTTCATTCTTCTTGATCACGCCACGCTCCACACGGCCGGTAGCAACTGTACCACGACCAGAAATGGTGAATACGTCCTCGACAGGCATCAGGAAGGGAAGATCATCGTTGCGCTCGGGGGTCTTAATATAAGTGTCGACAGCATCCATCAGTTCCTTGATGCAAGCATACTCAGGAGCCTCAGGATCGGTGGACTCGGAAACCAGAGCATTCAGAGCGGAGCCCTTAATGATGGGCGCCTCCTCATCAAAGCCATACTCAGCCAGAGTCTCACGAACTTCCATCTCAACCAGCTCCAGCAGCTCTTCGTCGTCCACCTGATCAACTTTGTTCAGGAATACAACGATATAGGGTACGCCAACCTGACGAGCCAGCAGCAGATGCTCTTTGGTCTGAGCCATAGGACCATCAGTAGCAGCAATAACCAGGATTGCACCGTCCATCTGAGCAGCACCGGTGATCATGTTTTTAATGTAGTCAGCATGGCCCGGGCAGTCAACGTGAGCATAGTGACGAGCATCAGTCTCATACTCGACATGAGCGGTGTTGATGGTGATACCACGCTCCTTCTCCTCGGGAGCCTTATCGATGCTGGCATAGTCCTCGAACTGAGCCTGCCCCTTCAAAGCCAAATACTTGGTAATTGCAGCGGTCAGAGTGGTCTTGCCGTGGTCAACGTGGCCGATGGTGCCAATGTTGACATGGGGCTTATTTCTTTCGAATTTTGCCTTTGCCATTGGAAATTTCCTCCTTAAAATTCGGTATTTATGATGATTGTATCATACAACACTTTGCATGATTACGCAAGCTTAAATTTAACCCTTGTTTCTCTTTGCCACAAGCTCTTCCTGGAGGCTCTTTGGCAGTTCCGTATAGTGGCTTGGTTCCATGGTATACTGTCCGCGGCCCTGGGTAAAGCTTCTCAGATCGGTTGCGTAACCGAACATCTGGGAAAGCGGCACAAACGCACGAATACGAGCAGTACCATTATCAATCTCCTGACCTTCGATGTTGCCACGACGCGAAGAAATGTCACCGATCACTGCACCCATATAGTCATCAGGCACAATCACATTGACTCGCATGATAGGCTCCAAGATCACAGGCTGAGCCTTACGGCATGCCTCCTTAAAGGCCATGGAACCAGCAATCTTAAATGCCATTTCAGAAGAGTCAACCTCGTGATAGGATCCATCATACAGAGTAACCTTTACGTCAACCACAGGATAACCGGCCAATACACCGGACTGCATCGCCCCTTGAATACCGGCATCAATTGCCGGAATATATTCCTTGGGGATAGCGCCGCCCACAATGTTGTTGATAAACTCATATCCCTTGCCGGACTCATTGGGCTCCACTATGATCTTACAATGACCATACTGGCCTTTACCACCAGACTGACGGGCATATTTTGTGTCCTGATCCACCTTCTTGCGGATGGTCTCTTTATAAGCCACCTGAGGTGCGCCTACGTTTGCCTCCACCTTAAACTCACGGAGCAATCGGTCCACAATGATTTCCAGATGGAGTTCGCCCATACCGGCAATGATCGTCTGTCCGGTTTCGTCATCAGTGTAAGTTTTGAAGGTGGGATCTTCCTCAGCAAGCTTTGCCAAAGCCACGCCCATCTTCTCCTGGCCTGCCTTTGTTTTGGGCTCAATGGCTACACGGATAACAGGCTCCGGGAATTCCATGGATTCCAAAATGATCGGATGGTCGGGATCGCACAAGGTATCGCCCGTTGTGGTGTTCTTCAGGCCAACGGCCGCGGCAATATCGCCGCTGTAAACCTTGTCAATATCCTCACGGTGATTCGCATGCATCTGCAGAATACGTCCCATGCGCTCGTTCTGCTTCTTTGTGCTATTAAGCACTGTGGATCCCTTATCCAACTGTCCGGAATAAACCCGGAAGAAACTCAAACGCCCCACATATGGGTCTGTAGCAATCTTAAAGGCCAAAGCAGAGAAGGGTGCATTGTCATCCGCTGGACGCTCATCTTCTTCCTCCGTATCAGGGTTGACACCCTTAATGGGAGGGATATCCAAAGGAGACGGCATATAGTCGATGATTGCGTCAAGCAGCTTCTGCACACCTTTATTTCTGTAGGAAGTTCCGCAAGTTACAGGAACAAGTGTGTTCTCTACGCAACCCTTCCGCAGTGCCGCACGGATTTTTTCCGCAGGAACAGGCTCATCTTCCAGCACCATCATCATGATTTCCTCATCAATGTCAGAAACTGCATCGAGCAATTTTTCACGATATTCCTGGGCTAAATCCATCATATCGTCAGGGATTTCTTCCACGCGCATATCCTGTCCCAGATCATCGTAATAGACATCGGCATCCATCTCTACCAAGTCAATGATGCCTTTAAATGATTCTTCAGCACCAATAGGAAGTTGAATTGCCACTGCATTACATTTCAGTCGATCATGGACCATGTGCAAAACATTATAGAAATCAGCGCCCATGATATCCATTTTGTTCACATAAATCATGCGCGGAACATGATAGTTGTCAGCCTGACGCCAAACGGTTTCAGACTGAGGTTCAACACCGCCCTTTGCACACAGGACAGTTACAGAACCATCCAGCACACGCAGAGAGCGCTCCACCTCTACAGTGAAGTCCACGTGGCCTGGGGTATCAATAATATTGATACGATGAGAATCGTACTGATGTTTGGAACCGTTCCAAAAACAGGTGGTTGCAGCGGAAGTGATGGTAATACCACGCTCCTGCTCCTGCACCATCCAGTCCATGGTAGCGGAACCGTCATGTGTCTCACCAATCTTGTGGTTAACGCCAGTATAGAACAAAATGCGTTCGGTTGTGGTCGTCTTACCAGCATCGATGTGAGCCATAATACCAATATTTCTTGTTCTTTCCAGAGGTGTTTTTCTGGCCATGTTTGCGCTCCTATCTTACCAACGGTAGTGAGAGAATGCCTTGTTGGCCTCAGCCATCTTGTGAGTTTCCTCACGTTTTTTGACTGCGCTGCCAACGCCATTGCAGGCGTCCATAATTTCGCCAGCCAGCTTCTCCTTCATCGTCTTCTCTGTCCGCTTACGGCTGTAGGTCGTCAGCCAGCGGAGTCCCAGGGTCTGTCTGCGCTCCGGGCGCACCTCTATAGGAACCTGGTAGGTAGCACCACCCACACGGCGGGCCTTAACCTCCAGAGAAGGCATGACATTTTCCATTGCCTGTGTGAAAGCATCCAGGCCGCTCTTTCCGGTTTTGTCCTCAACGATCTTAAAAGCATCGTAAACAACCTTTTGAGCAACGCCCTTCTTGCCATCCAGCATTACGCTGTTGATCAGCTTTGTAACCAGAACTGAATTATAAATAGGATCCGGGAGAACTTCTCTCTTCGGAACGTTACCTCTTCTGGGCACTTCGCTTCCCTCCTTCATAGTATGATTTCATAGGTACTTCAAAGGCCTGCTAGCCTCTGTTGGTGCCTGCCAAGAGGTTTTAATCTATGTTAAAACGACTCAGGGCAAGGCAGTGCCTTGCGCTCCTCGCGCAAAATGATTTGTGTTTGTCAGAGTGATATTACTTTTTCTTACCAGCCTTTGGTCTCTTAGCACCGTATTTGCTGCGGCTCTGCATACGTCCCTGAACGCCCTGGGTATCGAGCGTACCACGGATAATATGGTAACGCACACCAGGAAGATCCTTGACACGGCCGCCACGGATCAAAACTACAGAGTGCTCTTGCAGATTGTGGCCAACGCCCGGAATATATGCGGATACTTCGTAACCATTGGTCAAACGTACACGGGCAATCTTCCGAAGTGCAGAGTTAGGCTTCTTGGGGGTTGTAGTACGCACAGCAGTGCATACACCTCTCTTTTGAGGAGAAGCTAAATCTGTGGGAACATTCTTCAAGGTGTTCAGGCCCTTCTGCAACGCAGGAGCAGTAGATTTAAAAGTAACTTCCTCCCTGCCCTTTCTGACAAGCTGATTAAAAGTGGGCATGTTTTTCCTCCTTTCTTGGATGTTAAAATTATTTTATAGTATCCCAGGCAAATACCTGTTGGGATCAAGAATGTTTGAGCAGCGCAGCCACGGCTGCGCCAACCTCTATACCGCAAGCTTTTCCAAGCTCTTTCATGGTAGGAACCTGCTCCACCTCGATGCTGGAATTAGAACACTCCTTCAAAATGGGTTCTATAAGCTTGGGGTCAGCATCGCCGGCCACAAACACCTTTCTAGCCCGACCTTCGGCCAGTGCTTTTCGAAGTTGTTTGATGCCGACGATTTTGTCTTTTGTATGGAGTTCGACGAGCATTTTGCTGTCTCCTTTCCTATTTAGGCGCAATTCGCCCGCCCACAAACGAAAGGATTATACCAGAATTATGCCCTTTCGTCAAGACTTTCATGCATGTCTTTTTACATAATTGTGCAAAAACTTAAATACAGCTTAAAACCGCTATAGGCTCGGGCGGCATTTAGAAAACCCAAATGCCGCCCACACCTCTAACTTAAAACTGTTCGTTGTCAATCATATCCTGCGTAACAGGGGAATCCGGGCAAACACCAATGTTATAATCCCGATAAACCGCCATACCTGACCCTGCTGGAATCAGCTTGCCAATGATAACATTTTCTTTAAGCCCCTCCAATGGATCAACTTTCCCTTTGATCGCCGCATCGGTGAGAACTTTTGTAGTTTCTTGGAAAGATGCAGCAGACAAGAAAGATTCCGTGGCCAGAGACGCTTTGGTAATTCCCATAAGCACAAGGCTCCGAGTCGCAAGCTGTAACCCCTCTTCGCCTGCATCAATCCGCTTCTGAATAGCGGCATTTGCATCCTCAAACTCAAACACATCAATCACGCTTCCCGTCAGAAGATCCGTATCTCCGGCATCCTCCACCTTGACCTTGCGCATCATCTGACGCACGATGATCTCAATATGTTTGTCGTTAATATCAACGCCCTGTTGACGATATACCGCCTGAACTTCCTGAATCAAATAGTTTTGAACAGCCTCCAGACCGGAAATTCGCAGTACATCATGGGGGCTTAAAGAACCGTCAGTAATCCGATCGCCGCGTTTGACATAATCTCCATCCACCACACGAAGGCCCATGTTGTATGGAATCTGATACTGCTTCACTTCACCGTCATCCGCAGTAATCGTAACAGGACGATACGCGGTGCGATGGGACTCATCGATGGAGACTTTACCGGAAATCTCCGCCAACTGGCCCATTTTCTTGGGTTTACGAGCCTCAAACAGCTCCTCTACTCGGGGAAGGCCCTGGGTAATATCGTCCCCGGCAACACCGCCAGTGTGGAACGTACGCATTGTGAGCTGTGTGCCAGGTTCACCAATGGATTGGGCCGCAATGATACCAACAGCTTCGCCCAAGTTCACCTCTTCAGAAGTAGCCAGGTTCATGCCATAGCATTTGGCGCATACGCCGCTGCGTGCTTTGCATCCCAAGACCGTACGAATCCGAACGGAGTGGATTCCATGGCTTTCCAGGATTTTCGCATCGTCATCCATCATCAAATGATCTTTGGAGATAATCACTTCCCCTGTAACGGGATCGCAGATATCCTCCAAAGGATAGCGTCCGCGAATCCGGTTTCCAAAGGTATCCACCACGGCACCCTTTTCCACAATCTCAGACACCTCAATGCCCTCGTTCGTACCGCAATCCTTTTGCCGAATGATGATATTCTGTGCTACATCTACCAGACGGCGGGTTAAATAACCGGAGTCCGCAGTACGCAGGGCGGTATCAGTCAAGCCCTTACGAGCGCCTCTGGAAGCAATAAAGTATTCCAATACGCTGAGGCCTTCACGGAAGTTGGATTTAATGGGAATTTCAATTGTCTTACCGGACGTATTCGCCATCAGACCGCGCATACCCGCCAGCTGACGAATCTGACTCATAGAACCACGAGCTCCGGAATCCGCCATCATATAAATGGGGTTAAATCGGCCCAAATTCTTTTGCAAGGCATCTGAAACCTGATTTGTAGTATCTTCCCATTGCGCTACAGTTAAGCGATAACGTTCATCATTTGTGATAAAGCCGCGCTTATACTGACGATCGATCTTTACAACCTCTTTCTCTGCCTCAGCCACTAAAGTATACTTTGCTTCCGGAATGGTCATATCAGCGATAGAAACCGTCAGTGCCGCCAGAGTAGAATGCTTATATCCCAATGCCTTCACGTTGTCCAACATCTCAGTAGAAATGGTGAATCCGTGCTTTCGAATACACTTGTCAATGATGGCGGAAAGCTGCTTCTTACCTACGGTAAAACCTACCTCCAGATCCAGGCATTTTTCCGGATCATTGCGGTCTACATAGCCCAAATCCTGGGGAATCGCATTATTAAAAATCAAGCGCCCTACTGTGGCATCAACAACGCCACTGCGCATCTCGCCGTTTATCTCCCGGCTCATGCGAACTCTAATCGGCGAATGCAGTCCTACTACTTTTGCGTCATATGCTAGCATTGCCTCATCCGGGGACGAGAACACCTTGCCCGTTCCTTCCTCTTCCCGAACAATGGTCAGGTAATAGGTACCCAGAATCATATCCTGCGTCGGCACCGTAACGGGCTGTCCATCTTGAGGCCGCAAGAGGTTGTTAGCCGAAAGCATCAAAACCCGGGCTTCTGCCTGTGCCTCGGTACTCAGCGGCACATGGATCGCCATCTGGTCACCGTCAAAGTCTGCATTAAACGCCGTGCAGCACAAAGGATGCAGTTTCAGGGCACGGCCTTCAACCAGTACCGGTTCAAAGGCCTGGATTCCTAATCTGTGCAGTGTCGGCGCACGGTTGAGCATCACCGGACGATCCTTAATCACATATTCCAGGGCATCCCAAACCTCAGGCTTGCCTTTGTCAATCATCTTTTTTGCGGACTTGATATTGTTGGCAACCCCGTCCTCAACCAGCTTCTTCATAATGAAGGGCCGGAACAGCTCCAACGCCATTTCCTTCGGTACACCGCATTGATAAAGCTTCAGCTCTGGCCCAACTACAATAACAGAACGACCGGAGTAATCCACACGTTTACCAAGCAGATTCTGCCGGAAACGCCCCTGCTTGCCCTTAAGCATATCCGAAAGGGACTTGAGCGCACGATTATTGGCGCCGGTAACGGCACGGCCCCGGCGGCCATTGTCAATGAGAGCATCAACCGCTTCCTGCAGCATGCGTTTTTCATTGCGGATAATGATATCCGGTGCAGAGAGCTGCATCAGCCGTTTCAGGCGATTATTGCGGTTAATGACGCGACGATATAGATCATTGAGATCTGAAGTAGCAAATCGTCCGCCATCCAGCTGAACCATGGGGCGAATTTCCGGTGGAATCACGGGAAGCACATCCATAATCATCCAGGACGGCTTGTTCCCGGACTGACGGAACGCCTCTACTACTTCTAGCCGCTTAATAATCCGTAATTTTTTCTGACCAGAAGATCTTTTGAGTTCCGCCCGCAATGTTGCAGACAGCTCCTCCAAATCCAGTTCTTCCAGCAGTTCCTTCACAGCCTCTGCACCCATGCCGGCTTTAAAATCATCTTCATACTTTTCCCGCATATCGCGGTATTCTTTTTCCGTAAGGACCTGATATTTTTTGAGGGGGCAATCTCCGGGATCTATTACAATATAAGCCGCAAAATACAGCACCTTTTCCAGCACACGGGGACTCAAATCTAAAATCAATCCCATACGGGAAGGGATCCCCTTAAAATACCAAATATGGCTTACAGGGGCGGCTAATTCAATATGCCCCATACGTTCCCGGCGAACCTTGCTTCTAGTAACCTCGACTCCACAGCGCTCGCAGATCTTACCCTTATAGCGAATCTTCTTATATTTTCCGCAATGGCACTCCCAGTCTTTTGTGGGACCAAAGATCTTTTCACAAAACAGTCCGTCGCGCTCCGGCTTAAGGGTTCGGTAGTTGATGGTTTCCGGCTTTTTTACTTCGCCGTAGGACCACGAACGAATCATGTCCGGGGAAGCCATACCA
The DNA here is from genome assembly GCA_902475435.1 of uncultured Eubacteriales bacterium. Taxonomy (GTDB): domain Bacteria; phylum Bacillota; class Clostridia; order Oscillospirales; family Oscillospiraceae; genus HGM13006. Next base: position 19,621 of record CABRZL010000013.1, read on the forward strand.
ATCTTAATGGCATCAAATGTTGCGTTGCTCATGAATTACCTCCCCTTTCTTAAAAATCATCCTCACTGGTTTTTGCACCAGTGTCACTATAATCATTGTTGGTGACAAACTCTTCAATGGTATTGATAACTGCATCACCGTTTTCATCCTCAATGGCATATCCCTCTGCGTTGATTGTTGTGTCGTCATCCACCACATAGTTCTGCCTGGATTCTGCACTGTAGACGGTGGCATCATCATCGTCATCGTCCTTCAGCTCAATTTCCTCGCCATTTTTATCCAGCACCCGAATATCCAGACACAGGGACTGAAGCTCTTTCACCAAAACCTTAAAGGATTCCGGTACGCCAGGTTTGGGTACGTTATGCCCTTTTACAATTGCCTCATAGGTCTTAACACGACCGGTGACGTCGTCAGACTTCACTGTCAAAATTTCCTGGAGGGTATAAGCTGCACCATATGCCTCCAAGGCCCAAACTTCCATCTCGCCAAACCGCTGGCCACCGAATTGTGCCTTACCGCCCAGCGGCTGCTGCGTAACCAGACTGTAAGGGCCGGTAGAACGGGCATGGATTTTATCGTCTACCAAATGGTGGAGTTTCAGGAAGTAGACATATCCCACCGTAACACGGTTATCAAATTTTTCGCCAGTACGGCCATCATAGAGATCCGACTTTCCGTCCTCTGCCAAACCAGCTAACTTAAGGGATGCCGTAATATCTTTCTCATTGGCGCCGTCAAATACAGGCGTTGCAATTTTCCATCCCAAAGCATGCGCCGCATAGCCCAAATGCACATCCAGCACCTGTCCAATATTCATACGGGACGGCACACCCAATGGATTTAGGACGATATCCAGCGGCGTACCGTCTGGCAGGAACGGCATATCTTCCTCAGGAAGGACCCGCGATACAACGCCCTTGTTTCCGTGGCGTCCGGCCATCTTATCGCCCACGGAGATCTTGCGCTTTTGTGCAATATAGACTCGAACCACCATATTAACGCCGGGGCTCATTTCATCCCCGTTTTCACGAGAAAACCGTTTGACATCCACTACAATACCGCTTTCACCATGCGGCACTTTCAGAGAGGTATCTCTTACTTCTCTGGCCTTTTCACCAAAAATGGCTCGAAGTAGGCGCTCCTCTGCGGTCAGCTCCGTTTCTCCCTTGGGGGTAACTTTACCCACCAGATAGTCACCGGAATTAACCTCTGCGCCAATCCGAATAATACCATTTTCATCCAAGTCTTTTAATGTGTCATCGCCCACGTTGGGAATATCACGAGTGATCTCCTCAGGCCCCAGCTTGGTGTCTCTGGATTCCGTCTCATGCTCCTCAATATGAATGGAAGTAAATACGTCTTCTCGAACCAGGCGTTCATTGAGCAGAATGGCGTCCTCATAGTTATAGCCTTCCCAGCTCATAAAACCAATCAGCACATTCTTACCCAGAGAAATCTCTCCATTTGAGCAAGAAGGTCCATCCGCAATCACTTCGCCTTTGGTAATCCGATCTCCGGCGTTAACGTTCGGCCGCTGATTTACGCAGGTGCCCTGGTTGCTGCGGGCAAACTTGGTAAGCTTATAATTGGCAGTCTCTCCGCTGTCATAACGAACCGAAATATCAGTGGCGCTGACTTTTGTAACCACGCCATCATCTTCTGCTACTACACAGACTTCAGAGTCCACAGCCGATTGATGTTCAATGCCGGTGGCAACAATCGGCGCCTCTGTGACCATCAGCGGTACCGCCTGACGCTGCATGTTAGCGCCCATCAGCGCCCGGTTTGCGTCATCGTTTTCCAAAAACGGAATGAACGAAGTTGCCACAGAAACCATCATCCGTGGGGATACGTCCATATAGTCGATCATATCTCGATCGACCTCAATGATATCATCTCGATAACGACAAGTCACACGAGCATTTGCAAAATACCCATTTTCATCTAGGGGTTCTGTTGCCTGGCATATATAAGCCTCACTCTCGACATCTGCGGTGAGATACAGCACTTCATCGGTAACGCGATGATTTTCCTTGTCTACTTTCCGATATGGTGCAGTCAAGAACCCGTACTCATTGACTTCCGCATAGGAAGCCAGATAAGAAATCAATCCGATATTCGGGCCTTCTGGGCTTTCAATGGGACAAAGACGGCCGTAGTGACTATAGTGTACGTCTCGAACGTCAAACGACGCACGTTCCCGGCTCAAGCCGCCAGGCCCCAGAGCCGAAATACGGCGTTTATGGGTAAGTTCTGCCAACGGGTTGTTTTGATCCATGAACTGGCTCAGCGGTGAGGATCCAAAGAACTCTTTGATGACCGCAGTTACAGGCCGAATATTGATCAGGGATTGTGGCGTCACCAGATCCAGGTCTTGCGTCGTCATACGCTCCCGAACTACACGCTCTAATCGGGAAAAGCCCACCCGGAATTGGTTTTGAAGCAACTCACCTACACAGCGCAGGCGGCGATTTCCAAGATGGTCGATATCATCTGTCGTTCCAATTCCATGAGCCAATGTCAAAAGATAGTTAATCGAGGCCAAAATGTCATCCCGTGTGATGTGTTTAGGCACCAGATCATTGGCACGCTCCCGGCAAGCTTCCTTGAGTTCGTCACCAGAGTAGTTCTCCATCAGTTCCTGAAGGATACGAAAATCCGCCCATTCCTGAATTCCCACTTCTTTGGGATCAAAATCCACAAAGTTTTTCATATCCACCATGTGATTGGAGAAGATGCGGACTTCCTGTCCTTCTACCAGAACTGTCGCCTCATTAACGCCTCTATCCTGAATCTCCTGTGCCTGCTCTTTGGAAATCACTTCACCAGGCATTGCAAGAATTTCACCGGTCAGCGGATCGGCCACCGGCTGCGCCAGGGTTTGTCCGGCCAGGCGTTTGCTGAGCTGAAGCTTTTTGGTGAACTTATAACGGCCTACCCGGGAAACATCATACCGACGGGCGTCAAAGAACAGAGACTCCAAATAGCTCTCTGCATTTTCTACTGTCGGCGGCTCCCCTGGACGGAGCTTTTTATAAATTTCCAGTAGGCTCTCCGCCTTGGTCTTACATGGATCTTTTTCAATCGTCGCTTTGAGGAAGGGATCTTCACCGTACATCTCAAAAATCTGTCCGTCGGATTCTACTCCCAGGGAACGGATTAAGCAGGTAATGGGCAATTTACGGTTTTTATCAATGCGAACATAAAAGACCTTAGAAAGATCGGTTTCATATTCTAACCAAGCACCCCGATAGGGAATCACCGTAGCAGTGTACACATGGTTATCCGCCTTGTCCGCGGTATCGCCATAGTACATGCCAGGGCTTCTTACAATCTGAGAAACAATGACACGTTCTGCCCCGTTAATTACAAATGTACCGCCCTGCGTCATCAGGGGGAAATCCCCCATGAAGATTTCCTGCTCCTTAATTTCGCCAGTTTCTTTATTCAGAAGGCGAACGCGAACTTTAATGGGCTTTGCATAGGTGGCATCCCGCTCACGGCATTCATCCACGGAATACTTTGGGGGTTCATTCATGGTAAAATCCAGAAAACTCAGTTCCAGATTTCCTGTATAATCGGCAATTGTCCCCACATCCCGAAAGACCTCCTGCAAGCCGGTTTTCAGGAAATTGTCATACGACTCCTTCTGGATGCGAAGCATATTGGGCATCTTAAGAATCTCATCGTGCTTCTGATAAGACTTCCTAAGCGTTTTGCCATAGTATACATCTTTCACCATCGCCATTGAAACATCACACGACCTTTCTTACCCGGATTGCCGGGAAAATCGCCAGGAAATTTAATACGCCCGGCAAAGTTGTCAATTTTTTATCGTGCCTATTGATTCTTTGCATTCCCTTATGCTACAATGCAAATAGTCATGATGGGGTTGTATGCAAATCTCGACATGGCATATTAGGTAAACATTTTACCGCATTCCGCCTAATTTGTCAACCTTTTTCTTTATAATATAAATAATATGAGAGGACGTGCCGCATAGTCGGCGCGTCCTTTTTGGAATGGTCAAAAACAAAAGCATCCCAATTAAATAAAATATCCAGATCAGAGCAAAATAACTGCAAAGGCCGCAAACTCTTAATGCACGCAGAGCATTTCGCATCATCATCGATTCTCATTTTTGTTCGGCAGATTTATATAAAACTTCAAAAAATTACAAATCATATCTTTCCGATTCCAGGGCAACAATATGGATGGTCAAAAGACCAGACAAAAAGAAGGAGATGTAATACAATGAAGTCTAACAACAACGCAGTTGTGCCTGAGGCACGCGAAGCTCTGGACAAGTTCAAGATGGAGGCTGCCGCTGAAGTTGGTGTAAACCTCAAAGAAGGTTACAATGGCGATCTCACCTCCCGTGAGGCTGGTAGTGTCGGCGGCCAGATGGTCAAAAAGATGATCGAAGCTTACGAGCGCAGCATGAAGTAATTTCAATCTAAGGCACGAGGCGGCGGCAAGCAGGCAACAGCCTGTTTACCGCCGTTTCGTCTTTTTATTTTACATATTTTTTACATACAGGAACTTTGGTTTTTACGCAATCCTGCTATACTAAATTTATGAGGTGACAAATCATGAAAATATATATTGTAGAAGACGATGTTGAGATTCGAGAACTGGAACAATATGCCTTAGAAAGCAGTGGTTTTCAGGTAGAAGGATTCGGCAGTGCCGCTCCTTTTTATGCAGCGCTGAGTAAATCCGTTCCGGATCTTGTGCTGCTTGATATCATGCTCCCTGGCGAAGACGGTCTGACAATTTTACGCCGACTGCGTACTCAAGCAGAAACAAGGGATACTCCTGTTATTTTGGTTACAGCAAAAAGTTCCGAATTAGATACTGTTCGCGGTTTGGATTTGGGCGCTGACGACTACTTGGCAAAGCCGTTTGGAATTATGGAACTGATCAGCCGGGTCAAAGCCCGGCTCCGCAGTGCACCTACCGCACGTCCGCCAGTTCAATATCAATATGCCGGGATCACGCTTTCTGAAGAAAAGCACCAGGTTACAGTTGACAACGTTCCCGTAGACCTTACATATAAGGAGTTTGAACTTCTGAAGCTGTTGCTCTCCGCCCCCGGTACGGCCTTTACCCGGGATGTCATTATGGAGCGCATCTGGGGCTACAATTATGAACTCTCCAGCCGCACCCTGGACATGCACGTCAAAACATTACGGCAAAAATTGGGTCCCAAGGGTTCTATGATACAAACCATCCGCAATGTAGGATTTAAATTGGAGCGGCCGGAGGTGTAGCATGGAAGAAAAAATCACACTGAATTTGTTCTACATGGGCCTGCTCTCTGCTATACTGGCCGTCATATGTTCCGGATTTGCATTCTATAACGCCTATCAACAACAAGTCCAGGAGGATCTAAGCCACCAAGGACAACTGATTGCCACAGCCTATGAAACACTGGATAACGCCTCAGATCTGTCACGTTTCTCCAATTCAGGGCTCCGCATAACTCTGATACAATCTGATGGCAGCGTATTGTATGAAAGCGCCACAGAAACGGATACGATGGACAACCACTTAGACCGTCCCGAAGTTCGCGAGGCTTTAGCCAGCGGTTCCGGTAGCGATAAACGCACCTCTGATACACTTGGCTCTGAAGATTATTATTTTGCCATTTTACTGTCTGATGGGAATATTTTGCGTGTTAGTCAAGCCGTCAGCAACATATATCAAATCTATGGCCAAGCGGTCCCTTACCTTGTGTTGGCTATTTGCGTACTGATGGTACTGGCCGTAGCCTTTGCAGTCTTGCTGACCCGGCGGCTTCTAATTCCGATCAAACGTTTACCGGATGAATTAGACGATCCAAATCTGGCGGACGACCGCAGTCGGGTTTACCCGGAACTCCGTCCTTTTGTATTGGAAATTCAAAAACAGCGTCGGGAACGGGACACTATGCGGCAGGAGTTTACTGCCAATGTCTCCCATGAGCTTAAGACGCCTCTGACCACTATCTCCGGCTATGCAGAGATGATTGAAAGCGGCATGGCTCGCGACGAGGATATCAAACGATTTGCCTCCACCATACATCGAGAGTCTGGCCGTCTCTTGACACTGATCAGTGATATCATTCGTCTTTCTCAGCTGGACGAAAATGATGCCCCTGCGCCCATGGTACCAGTTGATCTTCGAAACCTGGCCACAGAATGTATGGATTCTTTAATCCCTGTGGCAAAGAAAAACGGCATTTCTTTCTCTGTGGAAGGAACCGAATGTACGGTTCATGGCGATAAGGGAGAACTGTGGGAATTGATTTACAATTTGATTGATAACGCAATCCGATACAATCGCCCCAATGGTTCTGTCCGAGTAAGTTTGAGTGACCATACAATCTGCGTCTCTGATACCGGCATTGGCATTCCACCAGAACACCAAGATCGTATCTTCGAACGATTTTATCGTGTGGATAAGAGCCACAGTCGTTCTACCGGAGGTACCGGCCTAGGTTTATCCATCGTAAAACACGTGGCCGAGCATCATGGCGCAACAATTCACTTGGAAAGCACTGTGGGGGTAGGTACCTCTATCACCGTAGTTTTTCCATCATAATCTGTATTTTACTTAAATTTTACACAAATCCATATGCAGACTTTACAATTCTTTGTTAAACTTTACATTGTATTGTAAGGAGGAAGCTGCATATGGATTTATTTTCTATTTTCACGTTATGTGGTGGTCTTGCGTTTTTTCTATTCGGCATGCATATTATGTCATCCAGCCTGGAGAAGATTGCCGGCGGCCGACTGGAACTAACACTGAAAAAATTAACCTCAAACCCTTTTAAAAGTCTTTTATTGGGGGCCGGTATCACCATTGCCATTCAATCATCCTCAGCCTTAACGGTCATGTTGGTTGGCCTGGTCAATTCCGGAATTATGGAATTGCCGCAAACAGTAGGCGTCATCATGGGTTCCAACATTGGTACAACCCTTACAGCCTGGATTCTCAGCATGACAGGAATCGAAAGCGAAAGCATCTTTGTTTCCTTGTTAAAACCTGAGAACTTCTCTCCGGTGCTTGCCCTGATCGGCGTCATTATGATTATGGTCTGCAAAAGCGACAAGAAGAAGGACACCGGCGCTATCCTCTGCGGCTTTGCTGTATTGATGTACGGCATGAATCTGATGACCGATGCCGTCTCGCCTTTGGCGGAGATGCCGGAGTTTGAATCTCTACTCACTCGTTTTAACAATCCACTGTTAGGCGTTGTCGTCGGCGCCATATTTACCGGAATCATTCAATCCTCTGCTGCTTCTGTCGGAATCCTTCAGGCGTTATCGCTTACCGGCTCCGTAACCTATGGAATGGCGATCCCTATTATTATGGGGCAAAACATAGGCACCTGTGTTACCGCACTGCTATCCTCCATTGGCACAAATAAAAACGCCCGTCGAGTAGCTGCCATACATATTAGTTTTAACTTCATTGGCACTGTAATCTGTTTAACCGTATTTTACGGGCTTAATTTCTTTCTGCACTTCCCCATTGTCAGCCAACCTATTACGCCTGTGGCCATTGCCGGCGTTCATTCTATCTTTAATATTGTAACAACACTTATGCTCCTACCTTTCTCCAGCCAGCTGGTAAAGCTTGCTAATATTTTGGTTCCGGACAAAAAAGGCGGACAAGAAAAAACTGTTTTCCTGGATGAGCGTATCATGAACGCTCCTATGCTGGCTGTAAATCAGTGCCGGGAGAAAACTGTCGCCATGGCAGAATTGGCAAAGAACGCAATGCAGGACGCTATGCGTATTATTACCAATTACGATCAGGCAACCTATGATGCAATAGAAAAGAAAGAGCAAGCGCTGGACAAGTTGGACGACGAACTGGCTACCGCCCTTGTCAAGCTTTCGGCCAGAGAGCTCCGGGTAGAGGACAGTCACGAAGTTTTTGAACTGCTCCATGCCATTGGCGATTTCGAACGCATCGGAGATCACGCCACCAACTTGGCGGAAAGCGCTATGAACATTTACGAAAATGGATACAGTTTTTCAGATGCCGCAAAATCAGAGCTTTCCACACTTTTCGCCGCACTCAATGAAATCATGAACATCACGGTAGAAGCATTTTCCAAGGATGACACCCAACTTGCAGGGCGTGTCGAGCCGCTGGAAGAAGTCATTGACGATCTAACGGTGGATATCCGCAATCGGCATATCACCCGACTGCAAAAGGGAGAATGCGCAATCAATATTGGGCTGATCCTTACAGATATTCTCACCAACTGCGAGCGCGTATCTGATCATTGCTCCAATGTGGGTGTGTGCATCATTCAAATCAAGGACAGCACCTTTGAAACGCACGACTATCTCTCGGAATTGAAAGCCGACCAAACGCCCGCTTTTGTTCAGGAATTCTCGCACTTTCAACAGAAATACCGGTTAAGTAATCCGGACTAAACTCGTTAAAAAGGCTCACAGAGTTTTGCCGCCGCAGCGGCGAAATAAAGTGAAATATGTTCCGTGGCGGCATGTCCGCCACGGAACATACATTTTGTTCTGTGGTATCTTTGGCATTTGGTTTTTCATCAAACCACAATTCTTTTATTGGAAAAAGCAGGTGTTTTCTCCGACGGCTCCAATCAGGCATCAAGAAAATATTTGTATTTGTATATGTATGCCCGGAATTTTTCTTTTTTCACTTTTTTTATGAACCTCATTGTGCTATAATAAGGTAATTAAGATGGGATAGTTTTGTTTCCTATCACAATGAGAATTCGTATGGAAAGGATCTTTGACATATGAGCTTTTTTTCCAACACTATGTCCAAGCTCTTTGGCACGCACTCCCAGAGGGAGGTCAAAGCCATTACCCCCATTGTGGATAAAATTGAAGCCATGGGTGACACCTATAAGCAGATGTCAGATGAAACGCTTAAGAACCAGACTACTCTGCTAAAAGACAGGCTGCAGAAGGGTGAAACCCTAGACGATGTTCTTCCGGAGGCCTTTGCTGCTGTTCGCGAGGCAGCGGACCGGGTTCTGGGTATGCGGCCTTACCGGGTTCAGCTCATTGGCGGTATCATCCTGCATCAAGGACGTATCGCCGAAATGAAAACCGGTGAAGGCAAAACGTTAGTGGAAATTCTGCCCGCTTACCTGAATGCTCTCACTGGAAACGGTGTTCACATTGTCACTGTCAACGACTATTTAGCCAAACGTGACTCCGAATGGATGGGAAAAGTTTTTCGATACATGGGGCTCACAGTTGGCCTGATTATTCATGGTCTCAATAATCAGCAGCGTCGAGATGCCTATGCCGCCGACATCACCTATGGAACCAACAACGAAATGGGCTTCGATTACCTTCGAGACAACATGGCAACTTATAAAACGGAGATGGTCCAACGCGGTCACAACTTTGCCATTGTGGACGAGGTAGACTCAATTCTTATTGACGAAGCTCGCACACCTCTGATCATCTCTGGAAAAGGCGAGGCTTCCTCTGCACTGTACACCCAGGCCGACTCCTTGGTAGCTCGCATGAAAAAAATAGTTTTTGCCGATACCGATGATAAAGAATCTCAGGATGATCTGGACTGCGATTACATTGTCAACGAAAAAGATCGGGTTGCTACACTTACCGCCTCTGGTATCAAAAAAGTGGAGGAGTTTTTTGGAATTGAAAACCTTTCTGATCCGGAAAATGCCACAATTTCTCACCATGTAAACCAGGCTCTTAAAGCCCGCGGTGTCATGAAGCGGGATATTGATTATGTGGTAAAAGATGGTCAAGTCATCATTGTTGACGAATTTACTGGACGATTGATGTATGGTCGTCGTTACTCAGAGGGCCTTCATCAGGCTATCGAGGCCAAAGAAGGCGTTGACGTCGCCAATGAGTCCAAAACGCTGGCCACCATTACCTTCCAAAACTACTTCCGTCTATATACCAAGCTGTCCGGTATGACTGGTACTGCCCTGACAGAAGAAGACGAATTTATGCAGATTTATAAGCTGGACGTGATAGAGATTCCTACCAATAAACCTGTCATTCGAGTGGATCACCCCGATGTGGTCTATAAAACGGAGGCAGGTAAATTCCGGGCTGTAATTGCACAGATTAAAGCCGCCCATGAAAAGGGCCAACCCGTTCTGGTGGGCACGATTTCTATTGAAAAATCAGAGGTACTCTCCAAGCTTCTCAAAAAAGAAGGCATTCCTCACAATGTCTTAAATGCAAAACACCACGAGAAAGAAGCGGAAATTGTCGCACAAGCCGGCAAACTTGGCGCTGTGACCATCGCCACGAACATGGCAGGTCGTGGTACCGATATTATGTTAGGCGGCAACCCGGAATTTTTGGCTAAAAACGATCTTCGTAAGCAGGGAATGGATGAGGAACTGATTGCAGAATCCAATTCCTATGCCGACACTGACAACGAAGAAATTCTCGCCGCCCGGGCCGCTTATTCTGAACTATACAAGAAATACCATGCCGTCACCTCTCAGGAGGCAGAAAAGGTCCGCGCGGCCGGCGGCCTGTTTGTAATTGGTACAGAACGCCACGAATCCCGCCGCATTGACAATCAGTTGCGCGGCCGGGCCGGCCGCCAGGGCGATCCTGGCGAGACCCGTTTCTATATCAGTCTGGAAGACGATCTCATGCGTCTGTTCGGCTCCGAGCGTATCTCCGCTATGATGGACCGCATGGGCCTGGATGAGGATACCCCCATTGATCAGAAGATTCTTTCCGGCGCCATTGAAAACGCCCAGAAGAAAAAGGAAGGCCTCAATTTCCAAACCAGAAAGAACGTTCTGGAATACGACGACGTCATGAACACCCAACGGAAGGTTATCTATGAGCAGCGTCAAAAGGTGCTGGATGGCGAAGATCTCCAGACCTATCTTCGCAACATGCGGCGGACAGTGCTCTCCTCAGAGATTCACGCTGTCATGGGTGAAAAAGGCTATTTGGAAAACCGGGAAGAACTGCAGGAAATTCTTAAAAACATGGAAGGGCTGTACTTCCCCAAAGGCGCCTACAATCCTTCTGATGCAGAGCTGTCCTCCATCACCGCTGAAAGCCTGCTGGATACCGTTATGGATCTCAGCGATAAGGTTTACGCCGCCAAAGAGGCCGCTTATGGCGCGCCTTTGATGCGGGAGGCCGAACGGGTTATCACACTCCGCGTGGTGGATGAATACTGGATGGATCAGATAGACGCCATGCAGGATCTGCGGCAGGGTATTGTCCTCCGAGCCTACGGGCAGAATGATCCCGTGGTGGAATACAAGCGTGAAGGGTATGCCATGTTTGAGGAGATGATCCGTGCTATCCAGGAAGAAACCACCCGGCGTATGTTCTTATTCCGCATTCAAAAGAACGAACCTTTGAAACGTGAAAAAGTTGCAAAAGTCACCGCCGCAGGCGCCGGAACTGACAAATCCGTCAAAAAGGCTCCCTTAAAAAAGAAAGTCAAAGTAGGCCGCAACGATCCCTGTCCCTGCGGTTCCGGAAAAAAATATAAAAACTGCTGTCTGGACAAGGATATGGCCGCAGGAAAAAACATTCAGTCCTGAGGAGGATTCATGAGCTTTTACGAATTAAAACAAGATGCACTTCTTTGTTATCAGAGTGACCAACTCCAGAGCGCCCATGGTTTTACCACACGTTTGGGCGGCGTCTCCACTGGTTATCTTGCCTCTATGAATCTGGGCGCCCGTCGCGGAGATACGCCGGAAAATGTTCAAACAAACTATACAATTTTGGGAACCGCCATTGGTTTTGACCCCCACAAGGTGGTCTGTGCCGTGCAGGTCCATCGCGATGATGTCCGCTTGGTAACTGCTCAGGACTGGGGAAAGGGCCTCTACTCCCACACGGACTATGAAGCCGATGCACTGATCACGGATGTTCCCGGAACCGCACTCTTTGTATACTCCGCCGATTGTGGAACCATTTTACTGGAAGATCGTGCATCTGGTGCGGTCGGCGCCTGTCACGCTGGCTGGCGCGGAACTGCTTTGGGCATTGCAGAAAAAGCTGCACGCGCCATGATGAATCAGTTCGGAGGCAAACCGGAAAATCTTTACGCCGCTTTGGGTCCATGCATTGGTCGCTGCTGCTTTGAAACAGATCGTGACGTAGCAGACGCCATGCAACAAGCTCTCGGTTCAGAAGCCGATGCCGCCATTTCCTGGGACGGGCAAAAATATCATGTGGATTTGAAACATCTCAATACACTATTTCTCAGACGGGCCGGAATTCCGGAAGATCACATCGACGTAAGCCCACTGTGCACTGCCTGTGATACAGACACCTTCTGGTCGCACCGACGTCATGGGGATCAGCGCGGCTCTTTGGGTGCGGTCATTGTTGCCGGAGGTCGTCTATGAGCCGCCGTATGAGCCTGCTACTGGTTTTGGCTCTTTTGGTAGGAACGTTCGCTGGCTGTGGGGAGAAAAGCGGCTCCGTTCCACAAAGTAGTGCTTCTTTTGGTATTGAGTCAGAGATTGTTTCTCCCTCTCCGGACGTTGTCCCGGGCTCCTCTGCTTCAGAAGGTCCCACAACAGGCTCTTTCTCTATGCCTTATAATGATTCTTATGGATGGGATCCCTATGCTTGTACTGGGATGGAAAACCGTGCTGTCATGCAGCTGATTTATGAAGGCCTGTTCAATATGAACAATGAATTCGATCCGGAGCCCTGGCTATGCAAAAGTTATACCGTCTCTGACGACGGCCTCGTCTATACGTTAGATCTTGTAGACGCTACATTTTCCAACGGTAAAACACTAAACGCTGATGATGTAGTCTATTCCATGGAACAAGCGGCTATGTCAGAATTATTTTCCGACCGATTCGACGATATCTCCAGTTATTATGCCTCCGGGCTCACCACTGTGACTGTGGAACTGTCTGAAGCAAATGATCGCCTGCCCTGCCTGTTAAACTTCCCCATTATCCCTGCCGCCAGCAGTACCAACTCCCCAGTTGGCACCGGACCTTTCGTCCGCTCAGGGGATATTCTGACACTAAATACACAGTGGTGGCAGGGTGCAGACACATTGAATTTCCAAACTGTGACACTCTACTCCAGTGCTTCCGCCGAAGATACTCGGGATAATTTTGAAATCGACAACATCCACTTTGTTTACAATGATCCCAGTTCCTCTACTGCCGCCACATTTCACTGTGACTATGAGCTTTGGAACAGCCGTGGAACTGTGATGCAGTATATTGGATTCAATTTCAACTATGGAATTTTTCAAGATAAAGAGGTGCGTGCTGCTATTACCCATGCCATCGACCGGGTCAGCATTGCAGAATCCGTTTATCGAAACTTTGCGGATGCCGCCTCTCTCCCAGTTGCTCCTTCCAGCAGTATGTACAACGAAGAACTGGCTCAAGAATTTTCCTTTACCTCAACGAAGGCCGCTATGGAAGAGCTGCTAGACACTGCTTCCTTTTATCTACCTGAGAATTTCACTTCTCCAAGTGCATCCCCCAACCCCAACGCCGCTTCTGAGGAGGAAGATTCTACGCTGGAATCGACAGCTGCAGATGATGCAACAGATAATACTGAGGCCGACGAAGAAGATGATACCGAGGCCGATGAGGAAGATACAACTACCTATAACAATATTACCATGCTGGTCATGGAGGGAAACCTCAATCGGGAAGCCGCAGCAAAACAAGTGGCCCAGAATCTCACAGACGTTGGTTTCACTGTTACCCTAAAATCCTACGCCGGGGATGAATTTTACTATAATCTTAATACCGGTGAATGGGATATCTATTATGGTGAAGTCGTGTTGCAGCCGGACTTTGACCTTCGGCCCCTGCTTTCGGCCGGAGGCAGTCTTAATTACGGTGGACTAACCGGTTCAGAAGAATTCCATTCTTTGATGGCAAGTGCTAGAGAGAACAGCGGAAATCGCTATGATCTCTATGAATACATCATGGAACAGGGCTATTTGTGCCCAGTATTGTTCATCAACAATGCGGTGTTTACCACACGCGGTGTATTTACGGGTCTAAATCCTTCGCCGGATTTCCTGTTCTATCAAATATCCGATATCCACGTCAATCAGAATTAAAAAGGACGATAAATGGAGGTATATCCAATGGATCAAGTGTTTCGCTGTTTTGTAGAGAAGCGCCCCGGCTTTCAAGTTGAAGCCGACAATCTTCTGCGGGATTTGCGGGATCAGTTAGGAATCGAAGGCCTGACCGCGCTTCGACTGTTCCACCGCTATGACGCACAAGGCTTAAGCAAAGAAATTTATGTCCGAGCCCGGGAAACCGTATTTTCTGAACCTATGGTGGACCACTGCTACGATGAAACCCTTCCCGAGCTTGGCGAATGCACACTGTTGGCCGTGGAATCTTTGCCAGGTCAGTTCGACCAGCGTGCGGACTCCTGTGCCCAGTGCATTGGAATCCTTGCCTGTGGAGAACGCCCACTGATCTCTGCCGCTACCGTTTACGCTTTATACGGCAATTTAACATCAGAAGAACTTCAGAAGATTCGAGATTATGTCATTAACCCCGTGGAGACCCGAGAAGCCAGTCTCACCAAGCCGGAAAGCCTCCAGCAAACTTATGAGATTCCAACAGATGTCTCCACCCTTGACGGCTTTATCGACGTTGATCCATCCGAGCTATCTTCGTATCTTGACCAGTATGGCCTGGCTATGGATCTGGATGACCTGAAATTTTTCCAGAACTATTTTAAAAACGAGGCCAAACGGGATCCTACCATCACAGAGCTCAAGGTGGTGGATACGTATTGGTCCGATCACTGCCGACATACTACTTTCTCTACACACATCGACGCAGTGGAGTTCTTTGATAAAAATGTAAAAACCGCCTTTGACCAATATCTCGCTTGCCGGCAAGAAGTCTATGGGGATCAGGCTGCCACACGCCCCATTACGCTCATGGATATTGGCACTTTGGCCGCTAAGGTCCTCAAAAAGCGCGGTATCTTGAAGCATCTTGACGAGTCTGAGGAGATCAATGCATGCTCCGTGCATGTGGATGCAGATATGGATGGTCAAACGGAAGACTGGCTCCTCATGTTTAAAAATGAAACACATAACCACCCCACAGAGATCGAACCATTTGGTGGCGCGGCTACCTGCATCGGCGGTGCCATTCGAGATCCCCTGTCCGGACGCAGTTATGTCTATCAGGCTATGCGCGTCACCGGTGCCGGAGATCCAACTGTACCGCTGTCTGAAACCATGCCCGGAAAGCTTCCTCAGCGGAAACTTACCACTACGGCCGCAGCAGGCTATTCCTCTTATGGCAATCAGATTGGTCTTGCCACCGGTTTGGTCCATGAATTTTATCACCCTGGATATATTGCCAAGCGCATGGAAATTGGCGCCGTGGTGGGCGCTGCTCCTGCTCACAACGTGGTGCGCATGGTTCCCGCTCCCGGTGATCGTGTGATTCTTTTGGGCGGGCGTACCGGCCGGGATGGCTGCGGCGGCGCAACCGGCTCCTCCAAAAGCCACACCTCTGCCTCCTTGGAAACCTGCTCCGCTGAGGTTCAAAAGGGCAACGCCCCTGAAGAACGCAAACTTCAGCGTTTGTTCCGCAAACCGGATGTAACCAGAATGATTAAGCGATGCAATGACTTTGGTGCCGGCGGTGTATCTGTCGCCATTGGCGAGTTGGCTGACGGTCTGGATATCGACCTCAACGCCGTTCCCAAAAAATATGACGGCCTTGACGGAACCGAACTGGCTATTTCGGAATCCCAGGAACGTATGGCCGTCGTAGTAGCGCCTGAAAACGTAGATGCATTTCTCTCTGCTGCAGCAGGGGAGAATTTGGAGGCCACCCTGGTAGCTACGGTCACGGAGACTCCACGAATGGTTCTCCGCTGGAATGGAAAAACCATTGTGGATCTCAGCCGTGAATTTCTCAGTTCCAACGGTGCAGATAAACACACCATGGTTTCTGTTATGCCCCTGTCTGCTGTTTCCGCACCAGTTTGGAACGGAAGTCCTTCCGAACAGTTAAAAGCCCTGGCACAGGATCTGAGCTGTTGCTCTCAACGTGGTTTGGTTGAGCGCTTTGATGGTTCGATTGGCGCTGCTTCCGTTTTGATGCCTTTTGGTGGCAAAGAGCAAACTTCTCCCACCCAGGTCATGGCGGCACTGCTCCCTTCCGGCGAAAAGGAGACCTCTACCTGCTCTGTAATGGGCTACGGCTTTAACCCTGATTTATCCTCTCAAAATCCCTTTATAGGTGCGGCTACTGCGGTCGTGGAATCTGTATCCAAACTTGTTGCTGCCGGATGCAACCCGGATTCAATCTACCTGACTTTCCAAGAATATTTTGAAAAGCTTCGTACAGATCCCAGTCGTTGGGGCAAGCCTTTCTCCTCTTTGCTTGGTGCATTTACTGCGCAAATGGGCCTGGGCGTCGCTGCCATCGGCGGAAAGGACTCCATGTCCGGTTCTTTTAACGATCTGGACGTCCCTCCCACTTTGGTTTCTTTTGCAATTGCCGCTCAAAATGCAAGGTATGTTTTAACACCGGAGTTCAAAGGTCACGGCAATCCCGTCTACCTCTTTACTGTACCCGGCTACACCGATTACGCAACTACAAAGGCTGTATTCCAACAAGTTTATGGGCTAGCTGCACAGGGCAAAGTACTGTCCGCTTGGTCCCTAACAGCTGGCGGTGCTGCAGAAGGAATTTTAAAAATGTCCATGGGTAATCAAATTGGTTTCCTGGCAGCAGACAGCTTGGACACATCCCTTTTATTCCGCCAGAGCTATGGCTCCATCCTCTGTGAATGCACCGAAAAGCTGGAGGTTGGTACTCTGATCGGCTACACTACAGACTCTGCTGACATTGACTTGGGAGATGGGCCGGTTCCAATTGCCGAATATCAGGCACTTTGGGAGGGAACCCTGGAACCGGTATTTGCCACAAAGGCCGGTTCTTCTGAGACAGTCTCCACGATTTTGTATGAGCAACGTAACGATAAGGCTCCTACTTATAAACATTTGAAACCCAAGGCCGTCATCCCAGTATTTCCTGGTACCAACTGCGAATACGACACGGCCCGTGCTGTAACAAAGGCCGGCGGTGAACCGGAAATTATTATTGTAAGAAACCTGACGCCTACTGCCCTGAGTGAATCAACCGTAGCAATGGAACAGGCGCTTCGATCCGCTCAGATGTTGATTCTACCCGGCGGCTTCTCCGGCGGCGACGAACCTGACGGTTCCGGTAAATTTATTGCCGCCTTCTTCCGGAATCCCGTGCTTACAGATGTCGTTCATGATTTGCTAAAGCAACGTGACGGACTTATACTGGGTATCTGCAATGGTTTCCAGGCCCTGATTAAGCTGGGACTTGTTCCCTATGGTGAAATTGTTCCAATGGACGAAACCTGTCCCACCTTGACCTATAATTTAATCGGCCGCCATCAATCCCGGTATGTTACCACGCGTATTGCTTCTGTCAAGTCTCCCTGGATGATGCACTGTCATGTGGGCGATCTTCATAATATTCCCGTATCCCATGGAGAGGGCCGCTTCGTTGCTACGGAAGAAATGCTGCATAAGCTCGTAGAGGGCGGTCAAATTGCCACGCAATATACGGATCTGCTGGGCAATCCTTCTATGGACATTCGATACAACCCCAATGGATCCATGCTGGCCATCGAAGGCATTACATCTCCTGATGGTCGCGTGTTCGGCAAGATGGGGCATACGGAACGCGTCGGGGAATTTGTCGGTAAAAATATTTCCGGAAATAAATATCAGCCTATTTTACAGGCTGGCGTGGACTATTTTAAATAACCAAAAGGGGGAAATTTTATGGTTCACACAGACACTACCATTCAAAAAATCAGTTCCGGCGTCTATAGCATCGATCAGGACATGGTGCGTTGCTTTCTGATTGTTGGAGAGACCCGGGCTATGCTATTGGACACCGGCGCTGAGCCATATGACTTAATGTCCCTGATCCGTTCTGTAACAAAATTACCTCTTCTGGTACTTCATACCCACGGTGACGGCGACCATACAGCCAATGACAACTTATTTTCCGACATTTACGCACACCCAGCCGAATTTCCGATCATTCGGAAATTTCGGCCGGATCTGAAGGCTCATCTGCATCCTATTACCGGCGCATCTTCTTTTGACTTGGGGGGACGTATCTTACAGATTATAGAGGCCCCAGGTCATACCCCTGGAAGCATCTGCCTGATCGACCATCAAAATCGCATTCTGTTCTCCGGGGATACCGTATCCTATGGACCGGTATTTCTGTTCGGCGATCACCGGGATATTCATACATACCGTAAAACCCTGACAAAACTCTTAGAAATCGGTGGATTTGACATCATATATCCCTGTCACAACACATGCCCGGTATCCTTAACTGTGCTCCCTTCCCTGATAGCTGCGGTAGATGGCGCGCTGGACGGCACCATTACACCATCGCCCACGGATATGCCTATGCCTGATGGGCTGAAACCAAAGCTTTACACCGTCGGAAAATGCGGTATTTTATACTGCTAATTGGAGGTATTGACTATGAATATTCGTTTTGATCGTCAAGTCTGTGTTGTCACCGGCGCCGGTTCCGGCATTGGCTTTACATGTGCCAAAATTATGGCAGAGAGCGGAGCAACGGTCGCCATGATCGGCCGAAACCCTGAAAAAATTCAAAAGGCTGCTGAGATGTTGCGTAGCAGCGGTGACGTTCACCCTTATGTTCTGGACATATCTAATGTAAATGCTATTCCAGGGATCGTGGAAAATATCCGCAAAGAGCTTGGCGAGATTCGCTTTCTGATCCAAGCGGCGGGTATCATGGCCGGAGGTCCCGGTGTGGATCTCCAACCCGAGGAATGGGATCGGGTCATGAATACCAATGCCAAAGGGCTATTCTTCATGATGCAACAGTGTGTAAAACAGTCTATGATACCTAACAAATTCGGCGCCATTGTAAACATCGCGTCTATGGCGGGCATACGCGGTATGACTCCACCTATGTGCTCTGCTCATTATTCTGCCAGCAAAGGCGCTGTAGTCGCCGTAACCATGCAGGCTGCTGTAGAATGGGCCTCTTCCAATATCCGCGTCAACGCCATCGCCCCTGGCGGCGTTTTGTCCGGCGGCGCTGGTGTGCACATCCCAGATCCGAATAAACCTGCACCGGCTCCCGGTGGCCCCGGCGGTCCTGTTACAGGGGTGCCCTCCGGCCGGCTGTCTGATCCGGATGAAATTGCTGGCATGGCAGCCTATCTCTTAAGCGAATGGAGCGAAAATACCACTGGCCAAGTTATTGTGATTGACGGCGGTTCCAGCGTAGTAGGATATTAAAACCACAAAATCCGGTCTGAAGAGATTCAGATCGGATTTTTTATTGCTCAACCAAAAACTTTAATGATTATCTTGTCACTTTGCCAGAATTTAGTCCAGTAAATCAATAAAATACAGGCGGTTTTCTACTTGCGGTCAACAGGTCAGCTTGCTATAATAATGAGTAACACATGAAACAATGGAGGTCGAAATACATGGAAAAAATCTCTGTTACCCTAACAACGACCCACAAGCCCAAACCGGTGGGCCCTAATATCCCTTTTGGTGTAATTACCACAGACCATCTTTTCCTTATGAACTATGATCCGGAAAAGGGCTGGCATAATCCAAGGATTGTCCCATATGCTCCCTTCCAAATTGACCCCGCCTGTATGGTGCTGCACTATGCTCAGGAAGTATTCGAGGGCATGAAAGCATACCGGGATGATGATGGTCACATTCGTCTATTCCGTCCGGAAGAGAACTTTAAGCGAATCAATAACTCCTGTGAGCGTATGAGCATCCCTCAAATAGATGTAGGTTTCTGCGTGGAAGCGGTCAAAGAATTGGTAACCATTGAGAAAGATTGGGTTCCCACAGCTCCTAACACCTCTTTGTATATCCGGCCTTTCATCTTTGCAACCGATAATAATATCGGCGTTCATTCGTCTAAAACATATCAGTTCTGTATTATGCTCAGTCCCGTGGGACCTTATTATGAAACAGGTCTAGCGCCTGTCAGCATCATGATTGAAGAAGACGACGTCCGTGCTGTCCGCGGCGGCACCGGCTTCACGAAATGCGGCGGAAACTATGCTGCGTCTCTTCGTGCTGGCGAACGCGCAGAAGAAAAAGGCTTCTCTCAAGTTCTTTGGCTTGACGGCGTAGAGCGGAAATATATTGAAGAGGTCGGCTCCATGAACGTATTGTTCAAGATTTCCGGCAAAATTGTAACGCCGGCCCTCAACGGCTCTATTTTGCCAGGTATCACCCGGAAAAGCTGCCTGCAGCTTCTCAAGGACAAAGGCTATACTGTAGAAGAGCGAAGAATCAGCGTGGATGAGTTAATTTCTGCCGCTAAGGATGGTTCTTTGGAAGAAGCGTTTGGTTCTGGTACTGCCGCTGTAGTCTCTCCCATCGGCGATCTGTACTATAAGGGAGAAAATTACATCATCTCTGATGGAAAAATTGGTCCCGTCGCACAAGATCTCTATGATACCCTGACCGGTATCCAGTGGGGCCGTATAGAAGATCCCTATGGTTGGAGTCATATAATTTGTTGATTGATGCATAA
>CABRZL010000014.1 GCA_902475435.1 uncultured Eubacteriales bacterium
ACCGCAGTATTTTCGGACAAACATCCTCCATATTGCCCCAACACTCTTGAAAAACACAGGAGTTCTATGGTTCCGGTGTCATCCTCCAATGTTACATATGCCATCAGTGAATTGTTTTTTGTTGTCTTACTCTTTACTTTCGTAACCACACCCGCAATTGCCACCGTTTGCCCGTCCTGAAATTCCCCTGTCTCCGCTTCCCCAAAGGACTCCATAATGGCTCCAATGGACACTGCCCCAACCTGCTGTACCTTATCTCGATAATCGTCCATAGGATGGCCAGACATATACAGTCCTGTGGTTTCTTTTTCCATATTCATTTTCTCACGGGCAGATAATTCCGGAATATTCGGCAACGGTACTGACTGCGGCTTTGTTTCCTCTGAATCCAGCAGATCAAACAGGCCAATCTGCCCCTCCAAATTTCGTTTCCTGCTATCAGCTACAGCGTTCATCACCAATTCATATACTTTCAGCAACTGGCTGCGATATACGCCAAAACAATCCATAGCTCCGCACTTAATAAGGTTTTCCACAGTTCGCTTATTGAGATCTGTATCGGAGAGTCTCTGGCAAAAATCTTCCAAAGACATATACGGGCCATGATTTTCCCGCTCTTCCATCAGTTTTTTCACAAAGCCTGTGCCAATATTTTTAACCGCTCCAAGCCCAAAGCGAATTCCCTTTTCACTGACGGCAAATTGATCGTCAGATTCGTTGACATCCGGCGGCAACACCGCAATATTCAGCTCTTTGCATTCCGCAATATATTCGGAAATTTTCGTTGTGCTGTCCAACACTGACGTCATCAACGCCGCCATATACTCTTTAGGAAAATGACACTTCAAATACGCGGTCTGATACGCCACAAGAGCATAACACACAGCATGCGCCTTATTGAAGGCATAGGATGCAAAATCCAAGATTTGGTCATAGATTTCATTGGCTGCCTGTTCCGTTACCCCGTTCTTCACTGCGCCGCAGATGTTCCGTTCCGGATCTCCATACACAAAAGTTTGCCGTTCTGCCTCAATAACCGCCTGTTTCTTCTTGGAAATAGCCCGGCGAATGTTGTCCGCCTGAGGCAGACTGTAACCGCCTAATTTTTGAAAAATATCAATAACCTGCTCCTGATAGACCATGACACCGTACGTAACAGAAAGAATTGGCTCCAGCATAGGATCCAGATATTGAACCTGCTTTGGATTGTGCTTATTTGCAATAAACTTAGGGATTGCATCCATCGGGCCGGGCCGATACAGAGCAATAATTGCGGTGATATCCTCAATGCTCTGAGGATGCAGCCCCACACATACGCCCGTCATTCCCGTCGATTCCATCTGAAACACTCCGGACGTGCGGCCGGTGGACAGCATTTCATAGGTAGCGGCATCATCATCCGGGACTTTATGAATATCAAAGTCCGGCTCCCGTCTGCGGATCATTTTTTCCGCATCGTCAATCACCGTCAAATTTCGAAGCCCCAAAAAATCCATTTTTAAGAGTCCAAGCTCTTCTACCGTAGTCATAGTATACTGGATCACAACAGTATCGTCATTTTTTGCAAGCGGAACATAGCGATAGACCGGCTCCTTGGTAATCACCACTGCCGCCGCATGCGTGGAAGTATTTCTAGGCATTCCTTCTACTTCCATTGCAGTGTCAATCAGTTTTTTTACTCTTTCATCCGCCTCATAAAGCGTTTTAAGTTGAGTCGACATTTTTAAAGCGTCTGCCAACGTGATATTGAGCGTTCCCGGTACCAGTCGAGCTACCTGATCCACCTCTGCGTAACTCATCCCCAACGCCCGGCCCACATCTCTCACTGCGCCTTTCGCTTTCATTGTACCAAAGGTAACAATTTGGGCCACATTGTCTTTTCCGTATTTTTCAGTGACATAGTCAATAACCTCTTGCCGCCGGTTCACACAGAAATCAATGTCGATATCCGGCATGGTGATCCGTCCGGGATTCAAAAACCGTTCAAAGTATAAATTATACTTCAGCGGGTCCATATCCGTAATATTCAAGCAATAGGATACCATGCTGCCCGCGGCACTGCCACGGCCAGGCCCTACCGGAATCCCATTATTTTTTGCATATGCTACATAATCCGCCACAATCAGAAAATAATTGACGAATCCCATCTTTCGAATCATTTCCATCTCATAGGCAAGCTGTTGTTTTTCTTTCTCTCCACCACGGGGATAACGGCGGGCAAATCCATCCCAGCAAAGCTTTTCAAAATATTGATCGTTCGTATAACCTTCTGGCGGGAAAAAATCAGGCAAATGATATTGTCCGAATTTAAAATCCACCTGGCACATCTCTGCAATCCGCGCGGTATTTTCCAAAGCTTCCCGGTCTTCTGGGAACAACTCCGACATTTCTTCCTCGCTCTTAATATAAAACTCTTCTGTTTCGAACTTCATCCGGTCCGGATCATCCACCGTCTTCTGCATCTGAATGCACATAAGCACATCCTGCATCTGCGCATCGGCCTTGGTAATATAGTGCGCATCATTCGTCACAACCATAGGGAGCCCGGTTTCCCGGGCAATACGCCGAAGGCCCCGATTCACTGCAGGTTGCTTGTCATAGCCATGATCCTGCATTTCCAAATAAAAATGATCCGGTCCAAAAATGGCAGCCATCCGCTTCGCCGCCTTCAGCGCTTCATAATAGTTGTCTTGCAAAATCTTCCTTGGCAATTCCCCTGCCAGGCAGGCAGACAGAGCGATAAGCCCCTCGTGATGTTTCTCCAGGAGCTCATAATCCACCCGAGGCTTACTGTAAAAACCGTCTAAAAACGCTTGAGACACCATATAACATAGATTTTGATAGCCAGTCATATTCTCACATAACAGCACCAAATGATAACTCTCATTATCAATACCATGTACTCGATCATGCCGGGTTCTGGGCGCCACATATACCTCACAACCAATAATAGGCTTGATCCCAGCGGCCTTTGCAGCCTTATAAAAATCTATCACACCATACATTGCCCCGTGATCGGTGATGGATACGGCTGTCTGGCCCAATTCTTTGACTCGCGCTATAAGCTTTTCAATACGGCATGCACCGTCAAGCAGGCTATATTCTGTATGCACATGAAGATGGACAAAGGCCATGTTTTATCTTCCTTTCCTTTACGAGTCCTTTTGTTCTGTCCGAAGCTGCATCCATTTTTCCGCAGCCCGAAGCGTCCTTCTATCATTTTCAAAGGTCAACGCCCGAAGCGCGGCATGATAGGGAAGCTCCAGCACCTTTAAAAACTCCTCCGGGTTCCGATGCGCTTTTTGCTGGTAGTACACAGCCAGAAAATATACTACACGCTTACTGTTACCGTTTGGCAGTTGATATACCACGGTCCTTCGAAATCCCGGCACTAATTTTGCCGTTACACAGGTTTCCTCCTGGATTTCTCTTAGGGCCGTTTCCCGCTCGCTTTCCCCCGACTCCATATGCCCCTTTGGCAGCCCAATGTAGCTGCCTTTTACTAACGCATAATATCGCAAGCCGTCTTTTTCCGTGACAACCACCGCACCACAGGATTTTTCCCACATTTTCCTCTGCCCTCTTTCACTGCTTGCTTCGCGCAATCAGGCACCGCATCCGATGACTAATGGCGGGCTTACTCACCGGTGGAACCACCATAGCGGCCAATTCCGACAATGTCGCCTCCGGATACTCCTCCCGAAGTCGTGCAGTTTGCTGAAGCTTTTCAGGGAGCTGATCAAATTTCCCACTCTCCCGCAGAATACGGATCGCCGCCAGCTGCTGTTGTGCTGCATCTACAGCCTTCGAAAGATTCGCAGTATCACAGTTTACCCGTCGATTAACCTCATTCCGGATTTCCTTTTCCATTTTAGCCTGAATAATCTTCATAGCACATAGCGGTGCTCCGATCATCGTAAGAAAATCCACAATTTGATCGCTCTGTTTCAAATAGAGCACCCCGCTGCCAGTCCGCTGGGTATCTTTGGGCTCAAACCCCAATTCCTGCAAAATACTCCTCACTTCATCGCTGACTTTTAAATGTCCTGTCACCAATTCCAAATGATATCGCTTGTCCGGATCTGTGACGCTTCCTCCCGCTAAAAATGCGCCGCGTATAAAACTCTGTCTACAGCAATTTTCCTCCAACACAGCCAAATTGACGTGCAGCGCCATACTTTCGTGTTCCAACCCAAACGCCGAGAAAATGATATCAATTTTACTCCTATCATTGATAACAAAAATATATTTCCCAATTTGCTCCAGATCGGGAAGCTGGTCAAATTCCACGCCAAACGTCCGACGAAACAGCCGAGGAATCCGCTCTGCAAAATACCGGTTCTCCGTAATAATACGAATCTCTCGCTTTGAAAACGTATTACAATAGAGCAAAATCCCATAACATTCCGCCTTGCGGCAACATTTTTTCTCCGGGAGATTTCGGCATACTTCCTCCCGTACTTCTGATGCAAACGACATGGGTATCCTCCTATCTGAGGTAATGTTCCCGTCGGAGCTTATTCCGTCCATACTGATGCCATAAATCCATAATCGCACGAGCCAAAAGCATGGAATCATGACGAGCATATTCACTGCTCTCCGACAGCAGAGGCGCCATATAAAGCTTCACACCCTGTGCCTCTACCATTTCTCGATCCACTTCCATGACGCCTGCGCCCTCTCTGAAATACTCCTCACGCAGGTGTTCTGGAACTGGACTGGAATTTGCCAAACAGGCGTCTACCATCCCCGGCGCACCGTGCCGCAGCAATTCCCGCAGATGATCTGACGCAGTGTATCCCTCGGTTTCTCCATCCTGCGTCATTAAATTCATAATCATAATCTTGTATCCCCGCGCATTTTTTACCGCTTCGGTGATACCGTTGACCAGGAAATTCGGAATAATACTAGTATATAAGCTTCCAGGCCCTATTAAAATCAGATCTGCCCGTGCAATCGCTTCTAAACTCTCCGGAAACGCCTCCGGATGTTCCGGCGTCAAGACCACCCGACAAATACGTTTCCTCGTTTCCTTTTTGTGATAAAATATTGCGCTTTCTCCAAAAACCGTAGAGCCATCGTCAAACTGTGCCTGTAGGTGAACGTCAGCTTCCGTCACCGGCAGCACCTTACCTGTAATCGCCAAGACTTCACCCATACGTCGTACCGCTTCCGCAAAAGATCCGCAAATCCCATTGAGCGCCGCCAATAGCAGGTTTCCAAAGTTCTGTCCTGTCAGAGATCCCTCCGCAAATCGGTAATTCATAAGCTGTTCCATCATTGGCTCTGTGTTGGCCAACGCCAGTACGCAATCTCGGGCATCCCCCGGCGGAAGCATTCCCAGATCCTGCCGCAGCATTCCACTGCCCCCACCGTCATCGGCCATCGTGACAACGGCCGTAATATCCCTTGAATATTTTTTCAGACCTCTGAGCATGGTAGAAAGGCCGTGACCGCCACCAATGGCAACAATGCGTGGGGCGCCGCCGGGAGAATAAAGTCTTATTTCCTCTTCCATGGTATCCTCCGTTTTATCCGCGATTTACATCCCGGTGATTTACAACCGTAGGATATCCACGTTTGGCCACATACTCCCCAAGTTCCTTGGCCACTGCAACAGATCGATGCCGTCCTCCGGTACACCCTACGGCTATGACCAGAGACGTCTTTCCTTCCTCAAAGTAGAGTGGCAGAGAAAAAGCCAGCAAATCTTCCAGTTTTGTAAAATAGTCTCTGGTCTGCTGATAGGAAAACACAAAATCCCGTACTTCCGGCATAAGCCCGCTTTTTGGCCTCAAATCTGCAATATAATACGGATTTGGCAAAAAACGTACATCAAACACCAGATCTGCATCCATTGGCAGCCCATATTTAAACCCAAAAGACAAAATATTTACCACCATAGCCCGCTGCGGCGTATCTCCCTCAAACAATCGAATCAGCTCGCTCCGCAGCCGGCCCGTAGTCAGAGACGTAGTATCAATAATAAAATCTGCACGTTCCCGCACTCGAGCCAAAAGCTGTTTCTCTTTCTGAACAGCTTCTGCAAGCGGAGTGCCGTCCCGGCTCAGCGGATGAGATCTCCGGGTCTCTTTATAACGTTTGATGATCGTCTCCGGCTCCGCCTCCACAAAGACAATGGAATATTCGCACCCCATAGTATCCAATGCATCAAGGCTGCCTAACAGCCCCTCAAAGTTCTGCCCTGCCCGCACATCGCTAACCAGTGCCACCCGCTCAAAGCGTCCGGTCGTTGCCAAACATATCTCTGCAAATTGTTGAATCAGTTCAGGCGGAAGGTTGTCCACGCAGTAATATCCCAAATCCTCCAGTGTGGAAGCCGTGCGGCTTTTCCCTGCACCAGATTGGCCTGTAACGATTAAAAAACGCATTAGCGTTTCACCTCCATGACGCGGACCTCAGGTTCCAGTCGTACACCGCTGTTCTTGTAAACTGCATCTTCCACTTTTTGCATCAGTTCCAACACATCCCGGCAAGTAGCTCGACCGCGATTGATTACAAAGCCGGCATGTTTTTCACTGACTTGTGCGCCTCCTACAGTAAGTCCTTTCAGTCCGGCCTGCTCAATCAAGGCCGCCGCATATCCCACCTCAGGCCGTTTAAACGTACTTCCTGCCGACGGATACTCCAACGGTTGAGAGTTTCTTCTCCGGCTCATGAGTTCAGACATTTTAGCCCGGATTTCATCTCTATCTCCGTTTTGGAGTCGGACTCGCACCCGGAGAATCACACAGTCTTCCTCCATAAAGCGGCTATGTCGGTAGCCCATCTCCAGGTACTCTGAGGGAATCTCCTCCACTGTGCCATTGGGATACATGACCGTCACAGCTGTCACCACCTGTTTCATTTCCCCGCCGTAGGCGCCCGCATTCATATAGACTCCGCCGCCTACAGTCCCCGGGATACCATGGGAAAACTCCAGCCCGGAAAAGCCTCGTTCCATAGCAAATGTTGCCAACCGAGCCAGCGTGACTCCGCTCTGTGCCTCCAATATGCCATCACCCAGATCCCGAATCCCGTTGAGGCCTGTCTTGGTCTCAATAATCATAGTGTCAAGTCCGTCATCTGGCGGAAGCACATTAGTTCCGGCACCCAAGACCATAGGGAATACATGATACTGCTTACTCAATCGGAAAATCTCTCCTACCTGTTCTTCGGATTCGGGAAACACCATCACCGCCACTGGACCGCCAATTTGGAACGACGTATGGCGGCACATCAGCTCCCCCTGTTTTAGCGGTATCCCAATCAATTGCAATTTGGTAATCAGTTCGCGCAAATGTTCCATAATAAGCTCCGTTTCCAAAAGGGTATATTTATTTTTATTGTATCACAGCTTTCCTCTGTTGTCACGAACTTCCGAAAGCCTTCATCCCAGTATACGAAGAAAATGCCCCCGACATGCAAATCCGCAGGAAACATCAATAGCCCCACTGCAGAAATCTGCAGTGGGGCTATTTGTCCTGTTAACGCATGGAAATCTTTTTATAAACAGCAGCACAGCGGGGGCACAGTTCTGTCTCCGGATCGACTTGTTCATTGTGTGTCCAGCAGCGGCTGCACTTTGGTGCCTGAGAAGGTTGAACTTCAATCGTCACACCTGCAAAATTCTCACCCGCTAAGCCTTGCCCTTGTCCATGCACAACTTTGAGCTTAGACACAATACAAATCGCCGCCAAATCGTGGTTACCCATGCTGTCAAAATTTTTCTGACCTTCATCACTAAGATATAAAGTTACCTCTGCATCCAGCGGTTTTCCCACTATTTTTTGAGCTCGCGCCTGCTCCAGCGCCTTGTTGACATCCGTGCGCAACGCAATGACCGTATCCCATTGGGCAGTTGCATTCTCCCCAAGGCACAATTTCTCGTCATAATCAGGAATATCATTGAGCAGTACACAGGTAGCATCATCGGACCTGCTGTGGGGCATAGCCGCCCAAATCTCCTCTGAAGTAAATGCCAATAGCGGCGCCAACATACGTGTCATACCGTCCAAAATCTGATAAAGTGCTGTCCGAGCGGCCCCCCGGCTGGCGTCATCGCCGCAGTAAAGCCGATCCTTAATGATGTCCAGATAGAAATTGGACATATCCACTACACAGAAGTTATAGATTGCCCGATAAACTCCATGGAATTCATACCGGTCATAAGCAGCACGCACAGTTTTCACCAATTCGTTATACCTTGCCAACGCCCAATGATCCAACGGCTCCAAAGCTTCATAGTCCATCTGGTCGGCATCCGGGTCAAATCCATTGAGATTACCCAGCATGTAGCGAGCTGTATTTCGAATCTTAAGATATGCCTGGGAAAGTTGCTTGAGAATTTCCTTGGAAATTCGCATATCCTGGGTATAATCTGCCGAAGCCACCCAAAGCCGAAGCATATCCGCACCGTAGTCCTTAATTACCTCATCAGGCGCTACTGCATTTCCCAAGGATTTATGCATAGCCCGACCTTCTCCATCCACAGTCCAACCATGCGTGATAATCCGCTTATAAGGTGCCACGCCCTTGGTTGCAATGGAAGTCAACATAGAGGATTGGAACCAGCCGCGGTACTGATCTCCACCCTCCAAGTATACATCAGCAGGAAACGCCAGTTCCTTCCTTTGATCCAACACTGCCGCATGGGTAGAACCGGAATCAAACCATACATCCATGATATCGGACTCTTTTGAAAAATGGGTGTGTCCGCACTTGGGGCAGACAAAGCCTTCCGGTACCAGCTCATCCGCAGACTTTTCAAACCAAATATTGGACCCATGGTCATGGAATAGATTCGCAATATGATCAATCGTTTGCGGCGTAACAATGTCAGCTCCGCATTGATCACAGTAAAAAATCGGGATTGGAACACCCCATTTACGTTGACGGGAGATACACCAATCAGAGCGCTCTGTAATCATGGAAGTCATGCGCTCTTTACCCCAATCAGGTTTCCATGAGATCCCATCGCATGATTTGACGGCATCCTCTTTAATCGCATCTACAGAGCAGAACCACTGTTCTGTTGCGCGGAAAATAATAGGATGCTTACAACGCCAACAGTGCGGATAAGAATGCACAATATCCTCCTTGGCCAAAAGCGCGCCGCACTCCTCCAACACCGGGATTACATAATCATTGGCCTTGGAAATATGCACGCCATGAAACTTTTCATCGGTCATGACGCCTTTCGCATTCACCGGCACAGGAACTCCTATATGGGTCAGCCCCTCCTTGTCGTATTTCTGGCACACAGCAAAGTCATCCGCACCAAATCCAGGTGCCGTATGAACGCAGCCGGAACCAGCATCCAAGGTAACATGATCTCCGCAAAGCACTACAGAATCAATATTCAAGAATGGGTGCTGCGCGACCATCAATTCCAATTCAGAACCCATAATTGTACGGATAATCTCATAGTGTTCCAGCTTTGCAGCTTTTGCAACATGCTCAGCCAAATCTTTGGCCACGATGTAGACTTCTCCACAGTCGGCTTTCATCAATACATACTCAAATTCTGGATTGACAGAAATAGCCCGGTTTCCAGGCAAGGTCCATGCTGTGGTAGTCCAAATCACAAAGTATATCTGCTCGCTAATGTCAGAGAACTTCCCCTTGTCATCTTTTACTTGAAACTTTACAAAAAGCGTGGTACAGGGATCGTCTTGATACTCAATCTCTGCCTCTGCCAATGCGGTTTCATCCGTATAGCACCAATAGACAGGTTTGAGTCCCTTGTAAATGTATCCCTTTTCGGCCATCTTGCCAAACACACGAATTTGCTCTGCCTCAAACTCCGGCTTTAACGTCAAATACGGATTCTCCCAGTCGCCAATAACACCCAGCCGCTGAAACTCCGACCGTTGACGATCCACAAAGCTTAAAGCATATTCCCGACACTTGTCCCGGAATTCAACATCTGTAAGCTCATCCCGCTTAATCTTCTTATTCTTCAAGATCGCGGATTCAATGGGCAAACCATGGGTATCCCATCCAGGGACATATGGCGCCTGATAACCAGTCATATTTTTATATCGGACAATCATATCCTTGAGAATTTTGTTCAGCGCCGTACCAATATGAATATCCCCATTAGCATAGGGTGGTCCATCATGGAGAATAAAGCGAGGCTTTCCCTCATTGTGTTCCATGATTTTGTGATAGGTTTCCACTTCATATTTGCCATTGAGAAGCTCCGGCTCTCGTTTTGGCAATCCCGCACGCATGGGAAATTCCGTTACGGGCAGATGAATCGTCTGATTATAATCCTTTGCCATTACTTGTTGATCCCTTCTTCTGCCTCTTTGGCAGATACTATAATTCCCAGAGCAGCCTCATCCTACCGGATCAATCACCCTGGTATCGCCCAAATCCTTCTGAGCGGTCTGTTCTGGTTTCGCTGCCTCTTCCAGAATTCGGCTGATATTTTCTTCAATCTGACGCGCCATATCATCTTCAGACGCTTTTGCGGTCTTCTTCGCCTCTTCTGTCTGCTCCTTCGCCGCAGCTTTTTTAAGTAGTGGATTTTTCGACGAAGTGGACAGCTTAGCCGCTTTCCGTTCCGTCTTGGATGTACTGGTGTCTTCTCGTACCGTTAGGTCCATCTGTTTGATTTTTTCCAATTGAGACAACTGTCCCTGAACCCGGTCCTCAATTTCCACAATAAACTTTGCAGCGGCCTGTTTTGCCAGTGCTACCCGCTCAGTCTCTGCCGCCACTTCATCCTTAAGTTCCTGGCTGCGCTGACGAAGTTTCTGTTCTGTGTCTGCAATCATCTTTGCACTTTTTCGCTCGGCTTCGCTGACCAATTCATCAGCAGTTTTCTGCGCCGCCAAAAGCGCACGGTTGATTCCTTCCTCTTGTTTACGGTATTCCTCCAGCCGTTCCACCAATACTTTCATTTTGCTTTTCAGCACGGCATTTTCTTTGTACAAGGAAGCATAATCCTGTGCCAAAGGCGTCAAAAGCTCTTCCACAGAGCTCATACTATATCCGCCAAACACGGCCTTTTCCAGGCTGTCGCTTCGTTCCTGAATCTCCTGTGGCGTGAACATACCATATCTCCTTTCAAAGAGCGAAAGGGCTCGGTTCAAAACCCAGCCCTTACGACTTTATTTGCTTAGGCGTTGAGCTGTTCGCCGTCTTTCGCGTCATCCACACCCACATCCTTGGGCGCAATAATGATAACGTTGCTAGAGGCCTTTTTGATGGAACCATCCAGCGCAAAGGCGCAGCCGCTGAGGAAATCGATCACCCGGCGTGCCACCTGCTCATTCGTTTCCTCACAGTTGAGAATAACTGTGTCCCCCTGGCAGATATGCTTTGCAATCACGGTAGCCGCATCAAACTCCTCGGGTTTGACCAATACCACGCGGTATTTGGAATTATCGGGAACCGATCCCATATTGATTGGGGTCGTAGATGTTCTCGGAATATCGTTCACACCCAGGCCACCGCCCATGGAGGTGCCCATACCGGCATTCATGCTGCCGACGGATCCCATTCCAGCTGTCCCGCCCATTCCCATTACCGGGTCAGGAGCGGCATTCGGCGTAACAGTCGTGGGGCGAGCATAAGAGGGCTCGTCAGCATCCACATCCAAATCGACATCATCATCGTCGATTAGCGCGCTGTCATCATCATAGGGCCGGGTCAGTTTTTTCAGTTCGTCCATAATACTCATGGCAGTATCCTCCAAATCAATTTTTTACGTATTGTCTCGAGCCAAAAATGCGGGTACCCACCCGGATCATTGTAGCACCCTCTTTAATGGCATCGGCAAAGTCGTCACTCATGCCCATAGATAGGCAGTCTATGTTAGTATTATCGTATTTTTTCGCCTTTATGTCAACATAAAGCTGATACATTTTCGCAAAATATCTCAAATTTCCTCCATTTTCCACGGAAATCGGTGGTATTGTCATAAATCCTCGAAGTCGCAAATTGGGAAATTTATACATTTTTGCTGACATTTCATCTGCCTTTTCAGGAATGATCCCGCTTTTTGCCGCTTCTCCGCCAATATTGATCTCAATCAATATATCCTGTCGAATTCCCTTTTGCGCCGCCAGCCGATCTATGACAGCCATCAGCGCCTCTGAATCTACGGACTGAATTAAATCTACCTCGCCAACCAGAAATTTTGCTTTATTCTTCTGTAAATGTCCAATGAAGTGAAGCGGTGCCCCTACATAAGCCCCCTGTGCATTTTTTTCCTGTAGTTCCTGCACTCGATTCTCTCCACAGGCGTCAACCCCAGCTGCAATCGCCTCTTGTATCCGCCGAGCATCGTTCATTTTTGTTGCAGCCAGCAAAAGCACCTCTCCTGTCGGCCGACCGGCCTGCGCCTCGGCCCGTGCCATTTCCTCTCGAATTCGGGAAACATTTTCTACAATCTCGTTCATATTTATTGCCTCGTTCCTACCGGTAATCAAGGAGAACCACATCACCAGGCCAAAGCCCCTCTGTGGTGGATTGATCCAGTTCTACTACCACTGTGTCCTCCAATTCTTTCAAAATTGTCACAGGTTTAAACTTAGCCGCCTCGCCTACCAGGCACCAGACGCCAATCTCCTCCTCCACAGTATATAACGCTGCAGCAGGAATTTCTACCCCCGATTCTGAATCTGGAAGAATTTTTAATTCCAGCTGCCGAATCTCAGATACTTCAGCCAGCGCTTCCTGACAGGATAACAGCACCAGGCACCCCTCATTTTGAGGGTGGACTTCTTCCACTGTCATTTCCACCGTTTGAAAAATCCCACCTAACAGACGTGCTTTCAAAGCTTCTCCTATCTCCGGCACAAAAGACAGCTCTGTTCGATAAAACCAAGTGTCTCCCAACACAAGCCGCCCCATTGCCTCCTGCATAACAGGGCGCAAGGGCAAAGACCACTCTGCCCATGGATTGTCCATTGTCAATGTTGATTCCAGTCCATCTGTGGCAGATACAAAAATCCCCGCTTCCGGCGCACAAATCACGCGACCTGCGCCTGAATCCTGCGACGTCAGCGCTTCCTCTGCTTCTTCCAGCCTTGTCTCCAGCCCATCTGTTTCTCCCAAAAGATATCCTGTCAACATTTCACTGTAACTGCGTCGATCTGTTCCCTCTGCAGCCCCCAGCATGGCAATCGTTCCATGAAGGTTCTCCCGGCGAGAGAACAGAGGCTCCGCCGCCGCTTCTTCTCCAATCCTTAAAATACGCACCATACGAGCGGCATCTTCCAATGTTTGTGGGTCCTCCCAACGAAACAGTGTCTGTCCGGCAGCCACTTTTTCTCCATCCGCTACCTGATGTATCCAATTTCCAGATGTCTCTGCAATAATCGGAACTTCATCCCGTATAACCACGCCGCTGACATAAATCGGATCTTCCCCCGTATAAAGCTGGGCAATTACAGTTTCAGGCTCCCAAGCTGTGGTCATTGACAGCACCTGCCCCAGGAGCAACGCTCCCAGCGAGCACAGCATAAGGCAGATCAGCGTTTTCTGACGTTTCGGTACCATGGCGCATTCCTCCATTGTTGAAGTCCTGCGCTCATTGTATCACGCGCCAGTGTCGAAGAAGGGAATTTGCATGAGTGCTTCTTTCAACACCTCAGAAAAATCAGGCACTTCCGGCTGAATAATCCAATGAACCCGCGGATTTCGATAAAACCAGGTTCTCTGCCGTTTTGCATATCTTCTTGATTCTCGCTTCACTTGCGCTACTGCTGTCTCTAGCTGTTCCGTTCCATCTAACACCGAAAAGAACTCCTTATAGCCGATTGCCTGCATAGCCGTGCACCGTCGTGAAACTCCACGCTCCAGCAAGGATTGAATCTCTTTTAAAAGGCCTTGGCGAAGCATCCAATCTACACGCTGATCAATACGCCGATAGAGATCCGCCCGGTTGGCAAAATCCAATCCAATCCAAACCGGATGATATTTATCCGGTATTTGCTGCGTTTCCAAATTGTGCTGGGTAATTGTTTTCCCAGTTTCTGCATAAACCTCCAAAGCTCGGAGTATTCGTTTCCGATCGGAAATTGGAAGTCTTTCGGCGCTGTCAGGATCTACCCGGCGAAGCCGCTCCAGCATAACTTCCATCCCCTGGCGTTCCGCTTCCTTCTCCAATTCCTCCCGTTTCCCTGTGGAAGGATATGGCGCAAAGGTCCTGCCAGTCATCAGGGCGTCCACATAGAGCCCTGTGCCCCCCGCGATCACAGCCGTCTTTCCCCTGCGTAAAATATCCTGCAAAATCGGGTCCGCCATCTCAACATACCGTGCCGCAGAGAAGTCCTCGCCGGGCTCTACCACATCCACCATATGGTGCCGAACACCGTCCATCTCTTCTGTCGTCACCTTCGCTGTCCCAATATTCATTCCCCGATAGACCTGCATGGAGTCCGCAGAAATGACTTCACCATCCAACGCCTTTGCAAGCGCTACGGAAAGTCGCGTCTTTCCGGTGGCAGTAGGGCCTACGATTACAGCAATTCGATCCATACTCTCATTTTATCCAATCTACAGCGTTACCAGTCGTGCCTGATGCTGAATTGCCGGAAGAAATTTCTCCATCAAATCCTGGCATGTCAGCTTAATACTGGTTGTACTCTCACAAGGATGACATCCTACACAGGGAAACTCAAAAATATCTCGATCTATTAAAAGCGACACATGATGTTCCGTATCATTCATAAGCCCCATAACGCTAACTGCTCCGGGCCGGATATCCAGATATTGCGCCATGTACTCCGGACCTGCAAAGCTCAGCCGGGTCGTTCCAATTTGATGTGCCAGTTCTTTCGTCATAAATTTTTTATCTCCCGGCATCATCAATAGATAAAACTCTGTCTTTTTTGCGTTGCAAAGAAAAAGATTTTTACAAATTGCCGTATCTTCACCCAACAATTGATCTGCCTCCGCACAGTCCTCCATGGTATGCGCCATATCATGGTCCACGCGCCAAAAATCAATCTGCAGCTGATCCAGCAGATCATATACCTTCATCTCACGTTGTTCCCGACCTGCCCCATCTTTGGGACGGCCATGTTCCAATTGCAGTTTCACAAATTTCCTCCTATTACTTGCTGATCAGGAAGTATAGCAGCACCGCTGCTCCCAATACAATGCGATAGACTCCAAACAGAGAAAAGCTGTGTTTCTTTACATAGTCCATCAATCCTCGAATTGCAAGCAGCGAAACGATGAATGCCACCAAGCTGGCCACAATCAGGCAGACAACTTCGCTTCCGACCATACTGTTCCCGTCCATCAGGAACTTAATAACCTTCAAAAAACTGGCCCCTAACATCGTAGGGATAGCCAAGAAAAAGGAAAACTCTGCACCGGCAGTGCGGCTCATTCCGAGCAAAATGGCGCCCAAAATTGTGGCGCCAGATCGGGACGTACCGGGAATCAACGACAGCACCTGGAACATACCAACCAGAAACGCTGTTTTGTAAGAAAGCCGATCTACCGTACGAATCTGCGGCTGTCTATTCTGGTTATAACGTTCCACCACGATAAACGCCACGCCATATACAATCAGCATCACTGCAACTACAACATAATTATAGAGGTGCTCATCCATCCAGTCGTCCAGCAAAAATCCCAAGACAGCCGACGGAATTACCGCCACAATCACCTTAAACCACAGGCTCCAGGTTCTTTTCTTTTGAATATCGTTTTTCCGTGCAGAAAATGGGTTCAGCTTGTGAAAGAACAGCACGATAACCGCCAAAATCGCTCCCAGCTGTATCACCACATCAAACATTTCCATAAAAGCATCGGATGCATCCAGCGGAAGCCATTGCTCTAACAGGATCAAATGTCCTGTGGAACTGATGGGCAGCCACTCTGTAATGCCTTCCACAATACCATATATAATGGCCTTCAGAATTTCTAAAAACATGGGCATGGTCTCCTTTAAGATCGTTTAAACTGTCGTTCCAGGTTGCTCCGGGTCAAAGTTATGCAAACAGGTCTGCCATGGGGGCAGTATTTAATATCATCACGGCTCATAAGTTCTGCCACCAAGGCAGCGATCTCCTGCATTTCTGTTTTTCTACCGCCCTTGATGGCGGCCTTGCAGGCAATGGTATGAAGGAGGTTGTCATGAACCGTTGCCGGATCCAACCGCCGTCCTTCCAGGAAATCCTGAGCCAGTCCAGAAAGGCACGCCTCCGCATCTTTTTCATCAATATCTGCCGGTATCGCCCGTAAAATCAGCGTACCTCCGCCGAAATCTTCTACAGCAAATCCCAAATCCTGTAATTCCACCGACTTTTCAAGCAGTATAGCAGTTTCCTCCTGCCCCAAGGAAGTTTGAATCGGACTCAGCAACATCTGAGACATAATTTCATGGGATTGCGCCTTTAACTTCTCGAAGAGGATGCGCTCATGGGCAGCATGCTTATCAAACAGCAACAGGTTGTCCCCTTGCTCTACAATAATATATGTATCCATGGTCTGTCCAATGATACGATAGGAGGCTGTCCCCGTATTTTTTGTCACACTTTCCTGTGGCTGCGGCTCCGGAACTCTGGGCTGAGGCGGAAGCGGCAATTCTACGCTCGTCTGTTCCGGTTCCGCCTCCGTTTCCGACTCCATTTGAATCGGCTGTAACGGCTCTTTTTCCAAGGAATTTGCTATTTTCTCTTCCGCTTTCAATACAGGTGAAACTATTACGCTGCCACCAGGCGCCGGAGCCAAACGAACGCTGTCCCGAACAACAACCTTGTTTGTATTTGGACGTTCTGATTTCTGCGCCAACACGTCCATAAATTCCTTCGATGCGGTTCG
The DNA here is from genome assembly GCA_902475435.1 of uncultured Eubacteriales bacterium. Taxonomy (GTDB): domain Bacteria; phylum Bacillota; class Clostridia; order Oscillospirales; family Oscillospiraceae; genus HGM13006. The sequence goes on from CABRZL010000014.1 coordinate 16,795, forward strand.
TTCCGCTTGATTCATCGTTCGTTTTTCTTGAATCGCTCGATATTGCTGCGTACCCATTTTCTGATAAAAGCTACCTTGGGCAGATGCTTTTTGCTTGGGAACTGCCATTTCTGGCCGATCCGGTGTCCGATTCAGCGTCCCGAGCACTGTATAGTGGATGGCGTCGAATACATCCCCCTCTCTGAGAAACTTCACTTCTGTCTTAGCCGGATGGACATTGACATCCACAGCCTCAGGTGCCACAGAAATATGCAGTACGCAGATTGGGAACCGTCCTACCATCATTTGGTTTTTATATGCCTCTTCCAACGCTGCCGCCATCATTTTAGATTTCACATAGCGACCATTCACGAAAAAGTGTTGATAGCTTCGACTGCCTCGGTTCGCGGTAGGCTTTCCTACATATCCCTGAATTGTAACTCCATCGGACGTTCCTTTAACCTCTACCATTTCCTTTGCCGCCTGACGTCCCATGGTCGCATAGATGACGGACAACAGATTTCCATCTCCCGGCGTCGTAAGCTCAGGTTTGCCATCTCGGATAAAACGGAACGCCACTTCCGGATGACTCAGCGCTTGTCGCTGGACTGTCCCAGCGATAAATCCGCCCTCCACACTATCCCGTTTTAAAAATTTCATACGGGCAGGGGTATTATAAAACAAATCCCGGATAATCATGGTCGTACCCTGAGGACAGCCAGCCGGAGAAACGTCCATAACGCTCCCCGCCTCCACTCGAACGGCAACCCCTATATCGGACGATTGCTCTTTGGTCAACAGGTCAATTTTACTCACAGCGCTGATCGCTGCCAAGGCCTCTCCTCGAAACCCCATAGTGACGATGCCGCTTAAATCTTCAGCAGTAAAGATTTTTGAGGTTGCATGACGGAGAAACGCTGTGGGTGCATCTTCCGCACTCATTCCGCATCCGTTATCCGTTACCCGCATGAAGGTAATCCCACCGTTTTTAATCTCTACAATAATCTGTGTAGCTCCGGCATCAATTGAGTTCTCTACCAGTTCTTTAATCACAGATGCCGGACGCTCCACCACTTCGCCAGCGGCAATCATGTCTGCCAGTGCCGGGGAAAGTTTATGTATTTTTCCCATAATCATTCACCTGATTTCTATGGACGGGAAGATCTGTCAGAATCCCTGTCCCATAACCCACATAGACAGGGCGTTGATTATCATATGTAAAAAGATCGGCGCCCAGATGGTACCTGCATATTCATAGCAAGCACAAAGCGCTACACTAGGCAGCATGTACAGCAGCAAATTTAACAGGATGCTCATGATATCCATCTCAAAGACATAGCTCATAATATGCATTCCAGAAAAAAGTACCGCTGTTACCACATATGCTGCAATACGGTTTTTCTTTCGGAGCCCTCCAAACACCAGGCCGCGCAACAGTGTTTCTTCTGTGATTGGCGCCAGGAGTACTGCAGCCACCACCATAGTAGAATAGCTGTTGGCCGCAATGGCTCGAATATTGTCATCATTAGGCGTCTGAAGATTTGGCGCCAAATAGCCATAAATCATGGAGAGCGTTCCCTGGCAGGCAGCATAAATCCCATATCCTAAAAGGATCCCACATACAACCCGAAGGGGCCGATCTGCCACCTCGGGCAGGGAGTAAGATAAAAATCTTCGAAACAGCACCACTGTGACTGCAAAGCAGCCTAAAAAATAGATTTTATTCAGCGTTAAAACATTTACAGTGATGCCGGCCACACGAAGGAGAAGCTGCAGCAGATCACTCATAAGAAACAGATAAACTGCCAGCCAAATCAGTCCACCAATGATCTCATATCGGCGCATTTGCACTGCAAAAGGCTTTTTCATATCAGACGTCCTCCGCCATTTTCTTCAACTCAAACAAAATGTTTAACGCCTCAATCGGGGTTAACGTCTCAATCGTGATATCCCGAAGCCTCTGTGCGATCTGGCTGCCGCCTACGTCCAGGAAGCTCATCTGGGCCTCTTGGGATGGAGCCTGGACGGCCTGCACCATACTGGAACTGCCGCTCTCCAGTTCCTTCAAAATCTGCCGGGCCCGGGAAACCACTTTGTCCGGTATTCCCGCCAATCGCGCCACCTCAATGCCAAAGCTGTCATCTGCAGCGCCGGGGACAATTTTCCGAAGGAAAATCACATCTTCTCCCCGTTTCTTAACCGCAATATTATAATTTTTCAGTCCAGGAATTTCTCCCTCCATGGCAGTAAGTTCATGATAATGTGTAGCAAAAAGTACTTTTGCTCCCAACTTTTTCGTACTGGCACAGTATTCCAGTACTGCTCTGGCAATGGCCATTCCATCGAACGTGGAAGTTCCTCTCCCTATTTCATCTAGGATCAGAAGACTTCTTGCCGTAGCATGCTGAAGAATTTCGGACACCTCCGTCATCTCCACCATAAAAGTGGACTGCCCCGCCGCCAAATCGTCTGAAGCTCCAATGCGGGTGAACACCCGATCGCAGATTCCAATATGCGCCGACTTGGCCGGCACAAATGAACCGATCTGCGCCATCAATACTATCAGCGCCACCTGACGCATATAGGTAGATTTTCCGGCCATATTCGGCCCAGTGATAATTGCTACACGGCTATCAGCCGCCCCCAGATATGTATCGTTTGGCACAAACAAAGTATCCTTTAATACCCGCTCTACCACCGGATGCCGGCCATCCGTGATCTGAATTTCATCAGAAAGATCCACTTCCGGCTGTACATATCCATAACTGGACGCTACCTCTGCCAAGGAACACAATACATCCACCGTAGCCACTGCATTACACGTTGTCTGAACCCGAGTGGCATGCTCTGCCACATATCCCCGAAGCCGTGTGAAAACTTCATATTCCAGCGCCGTGATCCGGTCTTTTGCGCCTAAAATCGTTGCTTCCAGTTCCTTGAGTTCCTGTGTGATGTATCGTTCGCAATTCGCCAGTGTCTGTTTCCGAATATATCCTTCGGGTACTTGACCTTTGTAAGTCTTTGAAATTTCAATATAGTAACCAAACACCCGATTATAACCCACCTTGAGCTTGGGAATCCCGGTTTTCTCCCGTTCTGCATTCTCAATCTCGGTAAGCGTACCGCGCCCGCCTGACATCACAGCCCGAAGTCGGTCGATCTCCTCATCATATCCGTCCCGAATCATACCGCCTTCCCGGACAGTAAAGGGCGGATCATCTACAATTGCTCGAGAAAGTTCGTCACACAGATCTTCCAATGTATCCAGGTTTTGAAGCAGCCCTGTCAGCATGGGAGACGTCATATCCCGCAGTTGTTCCTTTAGCTGCGGCAACATGCTCATGGCGCCAGACATACTGAGAAGATCTCTGGCATTGGCTGTGCCCGCTACAATCCGGCCCATACTTCGTTCCATGTCGGAAATCTCCCGGAGCGACAATTGAAGTTCCTGCCGCTCCATGCTTTTTCCTACCAATTCTCCTACTGCGTCGCTGCGTCTTTGGATCTTCACGGGATTCAACAGCGGTTTCTCCATCCAGCTTCGGAGCATCCGCCCTCCCATGGCAGTCTTTGTTTTATCCAAGACCCATAAAAGGCTTCCTCGCTTTTCTTTACTGCGAAGCGTTTCCGTAAGTTCCAGATTCCGCCGGGCCGTCAAATCCAACTCCATAAACTCCCCGGAAACGTAATATTCCAGCTTATTGATATGGCACAGATCAGATTTTTCAATTTCCCGCAGATGAATCAGCAATCCACCGCAGGCCATCAGAGCCGCTGGGCTTTCACCCAGCCCCAGATCGGTCAGTTCCTCCGCGCCAAATTGCGCTAAAACGATCTCAGCGTCCTTCATTCGATCAAAAAGCGATTCCGCCCCTTTTTGAACGCTACAACCGATACGTTCTTTTAAAACATGATCCAGCTCCTTTTGATCTACAGCCTCCCCGCCCAACAGCACCTCTGCCGGGGAAAACCGTCCCAATTCATTTATAATTTTTCCCAGCGCGCCGCCGCCCCGGCCATCTGTCGCGTAAAACGCTCCGGTAGAGATATCGCAAAAAGCAATACCCCAATCGCTTCCAGCCCCTACCACACAGGAAATATAGTTATTCTTTCCCTCATCCAGCATGGAGCTCTCTGTTACAGTGCCGGGAGTAATGATCCTGGTAACTTCCCGTTTTACCAATCCTTTTGCCAGTGCAGGGTCCTCCATCTGCTCGCAGATCGCCACATTATAACCTCGCGCCACCAATCTGGCAATGTAACTTTCGCAGCTATGATACGGTACCCCGCACATCGGCACGCGATCCTCGGCCGATTTACTTCTGTCTCGGGTTGTAAGGGTTAAATCCAGCTCTTTGGACGCCAGTTTTGCGTCCTCGTTGAACATCTCATAAAAATCGCCCAATCGGAAAAACAGAATGCAATCAGGATTTTGTTCCTTGATCTCTAAATACTGCTTCATCATGGGGGTCAATTCCGCCACGTTTTTAGTCCTCCTTTATTTCTCCTATCAGGCTCCAGGTAGTGTTTCCGGTAATTATTACATTCTGGAATGTACCAATTTTTTCTGCATTTCCGTTTAAGCGCACCAGCCGTCCCCCGTCCGTGCGGGCTGTAAGAAAGTTTCCATCGGCACCGTCCACCAACACACGGAGTTCTTGCCCCACATAGGCATTGTGCTTCTTTTGGGAAATCCGGTTTTGAAGCTCCAGCAGCCGATCAAACCGCACCTGTTTCTCCTGTCGTGTAACGGGGTCAGGCATGTCCGCAGCCGGAGTGCCCTCACGCGGAGAAAAAATAAACGTAAACAGTGCGTCAAACTCCACTGTTTCCACCAACTTTAGCGTATCTTCAAATTCTTCGTCAGTTTCTCCCGGGAACCCTACAATCACATCTGAGGTTAAAACGATCTTCGGCATGACTTCCCGGGCGTACCGGATCAGCTCCAAATAGCGATCCGCCGTATACCGTCGGTTCATCGCCTTCAGCACCCGGTCGTTCCCCGCCTGAAAGGGAAGATGCATATGTTTTGCAATTTTAGGAGATGCAGCCATCGTATCAAACAGTTTTTTAGAAGCGTCTTTGGGATGGCTCGTCATAAACCGAAGGACAAAATCTCCCGGCAATTCCGAAAGCATTTTCAAAAGATCAGAAAAATCCATTTCAAGTTCCAAATCCTTGCCATAGGAATTTACATTTTGCCCCAGAAGTGTAATGTCTTTATATCCAGCTTCTATCATACCCGCCACTTCCCTGCAGATATCCTCCGGTTGCCGGCTTCGCTCCCGTCCGCGGACATAGGGAACAATACAATACGTACAAAAGTTATTGCAACCATACATAATGCTGACCCAGCCCTTGAGCCCATTGCGGCGTTCTACCGGCAGTCCTTCTACAATATTTCCGGTTTCCGGCGTCACAAATTGCCGCTTCTCTTCCGTCAAAGATCGGTAAAGAATCTCCGGCAGCCGCCACTGGGCATGGGACGTCACCACCCCATCCACATGGGAATAGCTTTTTTTGAGGCGCGCCACTACCTGAGGCTGGCCGGCCATACACCCTGTCAGAAAGATCTTCTGGCCGGGATGACGGCGCTTGGTATGCGTCAAAGCACCTACATTTCCAAATACCCGCTGTTCTGCATGTTCCCGGACGGCACAGGTGTTAATTATGATGACATCGGCTCCCTCCGCCTCATCCTGCGGAGTATAGCCCATCTCTCGGAGCATTCCAAGCATTCGTTCGCTATCAGCTTCATTCTGTTGACAGCCATAGGTATCAATATACGCCTTTGGCTGGATTCCACGCGCTTGCCAATATTGCTGCACTTTTTCTCCATATCCCCGCTGTTCCTCCAGCTGCTGCTGTGTGATGATCTCCGTATTCCCGGCCATAGACGTTCCTCCGTGCTATATTCATTTTTTCCATGATACTCAAATAGATAGATTATTTTATCAGCTTTACGGTCAAAAAGCAAGGGCAGACAGCGTCTAGAGCGTTTCTCTATACATCGTTAATACTTGCGACATTTGCGACTTGAGACAAATTTTCACCTCAATCGCATGGTCTTTTATTCCTTCGGCGGCTCTGTCACCAAATTAGCAATACTGGCGCGAAAATCTGCTCCATCCTTCTCTTCCCCATAGACCTTTACCTGTACTGGCCGTTCCAGTTCCAAACTGCAAATTCCCAAAATGCTCTTTGCATCCACTGTATAGCGCCCGGAGCACACATCAATATCTACCTGGCTTCTACTGGCTGCTGTCACAAACTGCTTGACATCCCCCATGGAATGGAGAGAAACATAAAATTCTGTCATAAAAATACCTCCTGAATTGGGTCTTCCCTTCCGGACATTTGCCCGTTATAATAGGGTTAGTGTATCATAAATTTAAAAAAAGTTCAATTTAGGAGCATAATATGAAATTTGCAATCTATACTTTGGGCTGCAAGGTCAATCAATATGAGTCTCAAGCGTTGGAACGAGAGTTGCTGCACCGGGGGTATGAGGAAGGCAGTTTTGAGGAACCCTGCGACTTTTATATTGTCAATACCTGTACTGTTACAGCCGTCAGTGATAAAAAATCCCGGAACGCTCTTCGCCGCGCCAGGAAATTGAATCCAAACGCTGTGATCGGTGTTTGCGGTTGCTACTCCCAAGTGAAACCGGAAGATATGGACACACTCCCCGTGGACGTGGTGGGAGGTACTGGACAGCGCAGCATCTTTATAGACAGAATGGAGCAGTTTTACCAAGATCACAAAAAAAACACTTTGGTAGACAACGCCTTACAGCGCCGGGAATTCGAACAGCTGGAAGCCGGTGGCTTGGGAGATCGCACCCGCGCCATGCTAAAAGTGGAGGACGGCTGCGTCAATTTTTGCACTTACTGCATTATCCCATATGCCCGAGGAGCCGTTCGATCCTTGCCGCTCTCCCAAGCCGTGGCGCAGGCAAAGGCCCTCTATTCCATGGGCTATCAAGAAGTGGTGGTAACTGGGATCGAAATTTCCTCTTGGGGCATGGATCTTAAAACCGGGGAAAAGCCGCAAGATCTGATTCGTGCAATCTGTCAAGCAGTTCCAACAATGCGTGTACGGCTTGGTTCTCTGGAGCCTCGCACCATAGACCAAAGTTTCTGCGAGGCCCTGCAGGATCAAAAAAATCTGTGTCCCCAATTTCACCTATCCCTCCAAAGCGGCTGCGATGAGACGCTAAAACGGATGCACCGAAAATATGACACAAAACGTTATCTTGAAAGCTGTTTCCTTCTACGAAAATACTTCCCCAACTGTGCCATCACAACAGATCTGATTGTGGGTTTTCCCGGCGAAACGGAGGCAGAATTTACCGACACGTTGCAGTTCCTTTCTCAAGCCGGATTTGCAGCCATTCACATTTTTCCATACTCCCGCCGCACCGGCACGCCCGCCGCAAAGATGCCCAATCAGATTTCCGCCCAAGAAAAGGAGCGGAGAGTCGCTCGCGCCAGTGCTGTGGAACAGGCGTTACGGAAAAAATATCAGGCGCAATTTATCGGCAAAATCCTCCGGGTTCTTTTTGAACAGCAGGACGAGACAGGCCGCTGGACAGGTCACGCACCCAACTATATTTTGGTGACGGCTTGCGGCGAAGATCTGCATAATCAGATTTTAGAGGTCAGAATTACCGGTACCACCAATAAAGGACTAATCGGGGAACTTCTTCCCAACCCATAGCGATCGGCACACCTTTCGGTGTGCCGATCGTTCATTCTTGCTATGAGATACAACAATTTTCAGACTTATACATGCTGTAGCAGCCTTTTGACACTGTCACATCGAAGAACTACCCTCAAAATATGCATGGCACAATTTTGGAGCTGCCCAATGGTCAGCTTTTCAGCGTATTCCGCCAAGCCACGATTCCGAACTGCTTCATCGGATGCCAGTGCATCCGCAATCTCCTGAACCACAGAAGGCCCACCGGGCTGGATCATATCATTTCCGGCACATATGCTGAGTGCCGGCATACTGATGCCACCGCCCCAGTCGGTCATCACCAATCCTTTAAAGCCCCATTCATCCCGCAACACCGCAGTACACAGATCATAATTATTTGCCGCAGGCATCCCATTGATATCATTATAAGAAGTCATGACACAATAGGGATCGGCCCGCTTGACAGCAATCTCAAATCCACGGAGATAAATCTCCCGCAATGCTCGCTGGGATACAATATCATTGGAGTTGGCTCGAAGTGTCTCCTGATTATTTCCTGCAAAATGTTTGATCGTAACTCCTACGCTGAATTTCTGCACTCCCCTTGTGACAGCTGCAGCACAAATACCGGCTACCAGCGGATCTTCCGAAAAATATTCAAAATTCCGTCCGCACAGAGGATTTCGATGAATGTTCATACCCGGTGCCAGCCATACATCCACGCCGTACTCGAGCATCTCCCTGGCCACGGCCTGGCCAAAAGACTGAAGCAACGCTTCATCCCAGGAACACGCCAAAAGAGAGCCAACCGGGAATGCGGTACACAGTTGCTGCCGAACAGTTTCTTCCGCTTCGTTCTCTACCTGTTGCGCAATTCTGATTCCCGCGGGGCCATCCGCCAAGGAAATCGGCGGTATGCCATATTTGTCCCATAAATCAGCAGTTTCCCCTGCTGCGCCCGGAACTTTCATGCCGCCGGCACCAATCATGCCGTCAAACGGCGGATGGAAGTCCGGGTCATTTTGCACATCTGCCGGCATTCCCGAGATATCCATTCCAATTCCGCACACCAGCGCGCACAAATCCGAAGCATCCATAGATGCCACAAATTCCCGAAGAGAACAGGCTCCGTCATATACATCCTTTAATCGAAGCTCCGTCCGTCCCCGACGCAAAGGACGTATCGGATCAGAATATTTCTGTTTCACAGTACAAAAATCACGTACTGACAGTCGAATCGCATGTGCTTTTGCAAATTCTAATTCCTCATTCTCGCCGGGATAGGAATAGCGCTGTACCTCCCGGGCAGATAAAAGTTCGAAGTTTTCCGGCGCATGCCCCAATCGATCTGAGAGAATCCGTGTAGTGACGTCTCCAGGCAGATATACCGCTCCCGCTACAGCCGTGCTGCGGCTATTGATACCCACCCGTATATAGTAGTACCCCTTTTCCAGCACATAACTGCTGACACGTTCATCAAAGGATGCAACATCAGACAACCGAAATTCCAGCGTCATAGTCTCGCTTTCACCAGGCGGTAAGAGTTTTGTCTTTCCAAAGGCACAGAGCTTCTGCAAGGGTTGCTCTAACCGTCCCTCAGGACAGGAAATATAAGTTTGCACCACCTGCCGAGCCGGATATACGTCCCCAGTATTTTCTACTGTAACTGTCACAGCGACATTATCTCCGGTCACAGCAATGGCATACGCTGTGATCTCTGTTTTGCCATAATCCAAACCATATCCAAAGGGGTACAGCACCTCTTGATTGAAGGTATCAAAATATCGATAGCCCACAAAAATATCATCGCTATATCGTACGTCTATCTGTTCCTGGGTCTGCCCCATGGTTGTATTTACATTGCCGTTGTAGTGTTTCTCACTATAATCGACAGCATTCGGATACTGGGTATAACGGACAGGCCAAGTATCAGTCAGACGGCCAGATGGCATGACAGTACCGGTGAGAACATCCGCAACAGCTCCTGCATCCTGACCCGGCAAGCCCATAAACACAATAGCACCAAATCTGGAGGCATAGGACCCCAATTCAATATATCCAGCAGTATTTAGCAACAAAATTGTACGCTCAAAACTGCTTGTAATCTGGTCCATTAATGTTTTTTCGTCTTCAGTAAGGTAAATCATACCGGGTTCCGCCCGCATATCGGCCCCTTCTCCGGCCACGCGGGTCAACACCATAACCGCTGCGTCATTGCCGGCAGCAAAATCACGGATTTCCTCATTTGTCAATGCCATTTCAGGATTATAATATCCCTTTGGCTCCATAAATCCCTCCACGCAAAGGTTTTCATGGCTGAGCCCCCACGTACGGTACTTTCGTGCCAACAGGCCATCCACTTTCAGGCTTTCCACCTTCGTAAGCCCTTCCAGCAACGATATTGTCTTCAGGTTGTTGACATTCCCGGAACCCGTTCCACCCTTGACTGTATAGATTTGACCTACGCCAAAGACCGCCAAAGAAACCGGCTCCTCTGCAGATCCCAGCAAAGGCAGCGTATTCCGGGTATTTCTTAGCAAAACCATACTCTCTGCTGCCAGAGAACGGCTAAGCGCTGCATTTTGGATCATCCGGGCAGACGCCTCCATATTATTCGCCTCCGTTTCATTTGATTGCACCCTAACTATACACGAAAGCCGGAAGCTTGGCAACCAGTTTTCGCCGCAGCGCACACAAAAAGGGCCCCTTGGGGGCCCATATTATGCCTGCGCCGCTTGCCGAACCATAAAATATTGATCCAAACAATACTGCATAATTTTTTGTCGAGTGACAATGCCAATAAAGCTGTCTTTATCGTCTACCATAGGTACAAAATTTTGATCTACAGCCATGGCCAACAATTCCTGCGGGTTTGTGGACACCGTGACAGGCCGGTAATCTTTTCTTCGGGCTACCTCCATCACCGGCCGCCCCTCGGCATCTTTCATATTCATCATATAGTTATTTTTAATAGCCCACAGCAAATCACCCTCGGTAATGGTTCCCACATACTCTCCGTTGCGTTTCAAAATGGGAATTGATGCAAATCGACTGGGTTCCATGCGTTCCAGTGCTTGACGAATGGTATAATCTTCATAAATATATGTACAATTAGCTTTTGGCGTTAAAAAGAACAGAACATTCATACCGTGCCCTCCTTCTTGTTTATTATAACATATCCACAGACAAAAAGAAATGACGAAAACATGAATATTGCACAAGTAGACGTGAAATTTTTATGTTCCTTTTTGCCTCGGCTTTATTTTGCTCAGAAAAATTACTCCCGCTTCTTTTCCTTACTGTAGAAGCGGGAGTAAATATATTTGATTTATATATTGATATTAAAGAAGGCGTCCCGGCCCAAATACTGCGCAGAATCCTCCAGTTCTTCCTCAATTCGTAGGAGCTGATTATATTTGGCCACACGATCCGTCCGAGAAGGTGCACCGGTCTTAATCTGTCCGGCGTTCATAGCTACCACCAGATCCGCAATGGTGGTATCCTCTGTTTCACCAGAACGATGGGACACCACAGCAGTATAACCTGCCCGGTTTGCACGCTGAATCGTATCCAAGGTTTCAGTCAGGGTACCAATTTGATTCACCTTAATCAGGACACTGTTGCAAACACCCATGGCAATTCCTTTTTTAACACGCTCCACATTGGTGACAAACAGATCGTCGCCTACCAACTGAACCCTTTCACCCAGGGCATCGGTGAGCATTTGCCAGCCTTCCCAGTCATTTTCTCCCATGCCATCCTCAATGGAGATGATCGGATATTTTTCCACAAAATCCTTGTACATCTCTACCATTTCTTCTCGTGTCATGGTTTTCTTTGCTTTTGGAAGATCATAACAGCCAGTTTTCTTATTGTACCAGTCAGATACCGCAGCGTCAATGGCAATCATAAAATCATCGTATGGCTTATAGCCGCAGGCTTCCACAGCTTTTACAATTGCAACCAAGGCATCTTCATCACGCTCCAGATTTGGAGCATAGCCTCCTTCGTCGCCTACACCGGCAGCAGGCGCTCCCATCTCTTTCAGCACAGTCTTGAGCTTATGAAATACCTCGGCACACATCTGAAGCGCCTCAGACCAACTCTTCGCACCCACAGGCATAACCATAAACTCTTGAATATCTACATTATTCGTGGCATGGGCTCCGCCGTTTAGGATATTCATCATCGGTACCGGCAGCGTTTTGGCGTTGATCCCGCCAATGTAACGATACAGCGGGATGCACAAAGCTTCCGCAGCTGCTTTCGCCACAGCCATGGATACTGCCAAAATCGCATTTGCACCAAGGCGGGCCTTATTGGGGGTACCATCCAAGTCGATCATGGTTTGGTCAATCTCGGTCTGATTTAGCGCATTCATCCCGATGACAGCATCGGCAATTTCCGTATTAACATTGGTTACTGCTTTGGTAACCGCTTTTCCATTGTAAGCTTCGCCGCCATCCCGGAGTTCACACGCTTCATAAACTCCGGTGGAAGCGCCAGAAGGCACCGCCGCCCGGCCTACAATACCACCGTCTAAATAAACCTCAGCCTCCACCGTGGGGTTGCCCCGTGAGTCAAGAATCTGCCGGGCATGAACATCGAGAATTTCAAGATACTGTTTCATGGAAAGTCCTCCTATATGTTAGGGCAAATCAGACCGTTTCCTGATTAGCCGCGTTGATAATGCGTACAAATTTTTCCGGATCCAGCGATGCACCGCCGATCAGGCCGCCGTCAATATCCGGCTGCGCCAGCAAATTTCCGGCATTTTCGTCATTCATGGATCCTCCATACAGAATCGATGTAGCCCGAGCAGTTTTTGCAGAAGAAAGCTTCCGGATAACCGTCCGGATATGCTGACAAACCTCTTCCGCTTCCTCGGGAGTGGCGGTAAGCCCCGTGCCAATGGCCCAGATAGGTTCGTAGGCCACCACGATGCGCCGAAGCAGTTCCGGCTGAACCCCTGCCACCGCCTGTTTAAGCTGCATGGATATATGCTCAAAGGTAACGCCGTTTTTCCTTTGTTCCAGGCTTTCACCCACACAGAGTATCGGCATCAATCCCGCCGACAACGCTGTAATCACTTTCTGATTGATTTGGCTATCCGTCTCGCCCATAGCCCGTCGCTCACTGTGACCTAAAATCACATATTTCACTCCAGCGTCCACTAACATGGGTGCGCTGATCTCGCCAGTATAGGCACCAAACGTCTCCGCGTGCATGTTCTCCGCTCCAATGTTTACCCGGGTATCCCGCATCGCCTTAACCCCCGCGGGAATACAAACGGCCGGCATACAGAGGACAATTTCACACCAACGCCCGCGGGGCAGGATACGGCGAAGCTCCATACCAAAAGCCCGAGTCTCCGTTGGGGTCTTGTTCATCTTCCAGTTGGCCGCAATCACTGTCTTTCGATATTTATGATTCATAACAATACTCCTTCCATTCAGGCATCCAGAAGTGCAACAACACCAGGCAACTCCGCCCCTGCAAAGAACTCCAGGGATGCGCCGCCGCCTGTAGATACATGCGTAATTTTATCGGAAACACCCATCTGTTCCACTGCCGCCGCAGAGTCACCGCCGCCTACAATCGTCACAGCACTACTCTCTGCCATAGCCTTCGCCACCGCTTCCGTTCCTGCGGCAAAAGCCGGGAATTCAAACACTCCCATGGGACCATTCCAGATGACAGTCCCAGCCTTTCTTACTATCTCTGCAAAAATCTCTCTAGTCCTTGGCCCAATGTCCAGTCCCATCATATCGTCTGGAATCTGTCCCTCGTCATAGATAACGGGAACAGCATCCGCTGCAAAGTGATCCGCTGCCACAACATCCACTGGCAGATGGATGCGAATCCCTTTTTCTTCCGCCTTTTTAAGCAGTTCCAGGCAATACGCAAAGGACTCCTTCTCACAAAGGGAGGTGCCAATTTTTCCTCCCTTTGCTGCGGTAAACGTATAGCTCATACCGCCGCCAATGATAATATCATCTGCCAGCGTAAGCATATGATCAATCACGCCGATCTTGTCAGAAACCTTGCTTCCGCCCATAATGAGCACCAGCGGTCGATTGGGATCTGACAGTGCTTTCCCCATAATTTCCAATTCTTTTTTTACCAGCAATCCGCTATAGGCCGGCAAAAACGAAGCGACTCCCACGGTGGAAGAATGAGCCCGATGACAAGAGCCGAACGCGTCATTGACAAAAACATCTGCAAGCGATGCATATTGTTTTGCCAATTCCATATCGTTTTTTGTCTCGCCTTTCATAAAGCGGACATTTTCCAGCAGAAGTATTTGACCGGGCTGCAATGCCTGCGCCTTGCTCTGGGCATCGGGGCCCACTACGTCGGCTGCCATCTCCACTGGCATTCCAAGCAGTTCTTCCAAACGGTTCCTTACCGTTTTCAACGAATACTTTTCTTCATAGCCATTTTTCGGCCGTCCTTTATGAGAGCACAGGATCACAGCTGCCCCCTGTTCCAACAGCGCTTGAACGGTCGGTAGCGTTTTCCGGATACGGCTGTCATCTGTAATCACGCCCGCATCATCCGTTGGGACATTGAAGTCGCAACGCATAAGGACCTTTTTCCCTTTTAAATCTACATCCAAAATGGTTTTTTTCTTATAATTCATTGAGAAACCTCCTTCAACACATTAAGCATAGCATTTTAGGTTGGATCTTTCATCTTGCCAAACTTCTGCATTCCCGGAAAGTTCAGCTGACGAAGCGCCTCATAGAGAACAATGGCCGCAGAATTGGAAAGATTCAGGCTTCTAGCCTCCTCTAGCATGGGTATCCGCAAACAACGCTCCCGGTGTTGCTCTAAAAAAGGCTCCGGCAAACCACGTGATTCTGGTCCAAACACAAAGAAGTCATGGTCATGAAAAACCGCTTCCGTATAATCCCTCGGCGCTTTTGTCGACAGCATCCACATAGATGCCCCAGCATTCTTCTCCATAAAATCCTTCAGATCGTCATAGATCAGAACATCCAGCAGATACCAATAATCCAGTCCGGCCCGGCGCAGCGCTTTATCTGTAATTTCAAACCCCAATGGGCGAACCAAGTGCAGCCTGGCTCCCGCAGCAGCGCAGGTACGAGCAATATTGCCGGTATTTTGATGAATTTCCGGACAAACCAGCACAATGTTTAGCATAGTATTAACCTTTCTAAGGGAAATCATTCCTTTCATATACGACCCCATTGTAAACCAATCCATTTTGGAATTCAAGAAAAAAATTCGATTTTTTCAATATTTTTATGAATATATTAGGATTTTTCTTATTTTTTAAGATTTCATAACCTTTCAAACGTTTGATACAAGTTGTCCTGGAAAATCTTTCTCTTGTCATAAGCGGTCAAACCCGATACAATAAAGGCAATTACAAGCAAAGGATGTATGATTGTGTCACAACTTGCCGTTTTTTTTGATCTGGACGGTACCCTTACAGACTCCGGCGAGGGTATTATCAACTGCGTACAATTGGCCCTCAATCACTTTGGTATTTTTCCGGAGGATCGAAATACGCTGCGGGCCTTTGTGGGACCACCGCTCCGGGAGAGTTTCCCCAAATTTGGCGTTCCAGAGGATAAAGTCGAGGAGGCTGTCAAACTATTTCGCAGTCGCTATTTCACCTTGGGAAAATTTGAAAATACGCCTTATCCAGGAATTGCATTGCTGCTGAAGCAACTGCAAAAAGAAGGCTTCCCCCTGTATGTAGCAACTTCCAAGACAGAGGAAATTGCAATCGAGATTCTTGACAAATTTAATCTCAGTCATTTCTTCCTTCAGATCTGCGGCGCTACCATAGATGGCAGCCGGGACTCCAAACAAGACGTACTTCAATACTTATTGTCCGCTTTACCAAAAGGACAGCGCGCCATTATGGTAGGTGATACCATCTATGACGTTGAAGGCGCCTCGGCACATGGTCTTTCCACCATTGGCGTCAGTTGGGGGTATGGCAATGTTCCGGAAATGGAACAGGCCGGTGCCATCGCCATCGCCCACACACCGGAAGAGCTGCTCCGACTTCTTTTAAAACAAAATCGCTAAAATTTGATATTTTTTCATTTGTTTTTGATACGTTTCTGAAACAATTGACACTTTTTTGTTCTTGACATCCCATCTCCTGCGCGCAATACTATGATATATCATGTACATTGTGTGAAGATGGCTGTACGTCCCTTCAACAGACCACATATTTTATTGCACTGGAGGCTCTCATGCGTTATCGTTCTTATCGCAACACCAGTGTTTGCACTTCTCTATTGGGCATGGGGTGTATGCGTTTACCCAACATTGATGGAGATCGCACAAGAATTGACACGGAAAAGGCGCAAGCACTCATTGATCTTTGTTTTCAAAATGGGGTCAACTATTTTGATACCGCTTATGTCTATGGAAATGGCGCCTCTGAACGTTTTCTTGGCCAGGCGCTGTCTAAATACCCAAGAAACAGTTTTTACCTAGCCGACAAAATGCCTTCCTGGCTGCTAAAATCACACAAAGATGTAGAACGTATTTTTCAGGAAGAGTTGGAGCGCTGTGGCGTTGACTATTTCGACTTCTATCTCTGCCATAACGTCAGTGAAGATACGCTGGATGCTTATTTAGATCCGGCACTGGGGGTAATTCCCTTTTTAGAAGAAATGCAGCGCCAGGGAAAGATTCGCTATTTGGGCTTTTCCTCCCACGGGACCCCAAAGATGCTCCAAACATTTGCAGATTTGCGCCCGTGGGACTTTGCACAAATACAGTTGAATTATCTGGATTGGACATTTCAGGACGCAAAACAGCAGTATGAAATCCTGACAGAACGAAATATCCCCATTATGGTCATGGAACCTCTCCGGGGTGGACGGCTAGCCTCTCTTTGCCCTGAGGCCAATGAGCTGTTACAGCAAATTCACCCGGATCACTCCATCGCCTCTTGGGCATTCCGATTCGCCGCCGAGCTGCCAAATGTTCAAGTGGTTCTCAGCGGTATGAATGCCATAGACCAGCTTCAAGATAATCTGCACACTCTTGCCACGGAAAAGCCTTTGACCATCGAAGAACGTGAAGTGTTAGATCGTGCCATAGCTATTTTCCAAAAGAAATTTATCATACCATGCACCGGTTGCAACTACTGTTCCGGATGTCCCATGGAGTTGGATATTCCGGTCTTTTTGAAGGCATATAATGAATACGCAATATCTAAATCTCCTACAGCGCTAGCCTCCATTCTTGAATATCCTGGGGATCGTCAACCTAAGACATGTGTAGGCTGTAATCAGTGTGCGGAACACTGTCCGCAACACATTGATATTCCACGATATATGTTGTCACTGGCAGAGACCATTAGCAAAATACCAACCTCGTGATACGTCTTTGGCTTCCTGTTTTTCTCATTGACTTTCTATATGATACTATTTATAATGAATAGATTAAATCTAAAAACAATTTAGGAATGATGATATGAAATTATTTGGGAACTCTCACTCCAAAAAAAGCAGTTTTTCCGCTCATTCTGTTTCGCAGGATCATGAAGATCCCATGGAGGATGTCAATTTCTCAGACGATGATGATTTAGATGATTCCTTTGATGATACAGACGAACTTCCTTTGGATGATTCGCAATCTTCAGAAGATCCGGTTTCCTTTGACACGGACCAGGAAGACGAAGAAGCACAGTCTTTCCAAACAAAATTGTCCGGTGTATCTTCTTTTTTCAAAAACATGTCCAGCCGAAAAATAATGGTTCTCAGCGCAGTATGTTCCCTGGTAATTGTGCTGGCCGCCGCCGCTTTATTTGTGAATTACTTCCTGAATCTTATTAACTATCAAGCAGCTAACAGCGATTACTTTGCCACAGTAGGCGCCGGCGAGGCGCTCCCGGAAGAAAGTCCGATCAACTCCAAGTTGGCAGCCATGGACGAGGCAGAAGCCGCTTCCAGTTTGGAAGCAACACCGGAAGAACTGGCTCAATGGAACCGACAGATAGAAAACGTTGTATCCGGTGATGGTTCCTACGAAGTCCCCATCTCAGAGGATGTTTATAATATTTTGTTGATCGGTTCCGATACCCGTGAATCCGGTGCAGTGGGTCGCTCCGACGCTATGATTTTGGTATCAATCAATCAAAAAACGGAGACGATCTATCTCACAAGTTTTTTGCGGGATTGTTACGTGCATATTCCTGACTATGGAAACACTCGCCTG
Organism: uncultured Eubacteriales bacterium; assembly: GCA_902475435.1. Lineage (GTDB taxonomy): Bacteria > Bacillota > Clostridia > Oscillospirales > Oscillospiraceae > HGM13006. The sequence goes on from CABRZL010000014.1 coordinate 34,690, forward strand.
AATCACGCCTTTGCTTACGGCGGCCCCGCTTTACTGGAGGAAACGCTGGAAGAGAATTTCAAAGTTCATGTAGATCGTTATGTAGCGGTAGATTTCTATTCTTTTATGGACGTCATTGACATTCTTGGCGGTGTATGGATTAACGTTACAGAAGAAGAACAGGAAATTACCAACGACTATATCTGGTCTATGAACAACCTCATGGGCGAGGAATGGAGCGAGGACTACTTATGGTCCTCTGGTTGGCAGCTGCTCAATGGCAAACAGGCTCTCTGCTATGCTCGAAACCGCTATACCGGCAACGACTATGAGCGAACTCAGCGCCAGCGTACCATCATTAACCAAATAATCAATGGCGCTATGGAAGCATCTCCCTCTACGTTGGTGTCTCTGGCCCAGGTCATCTTGCCGCAAATTACTACGGATCTGGAAAAATCAGAAATTCTCTCCTATGCTGCCAACATTGGCGCTTATCTTGACTACGATGTTGTGTCCCAGCAAATTCCGGCAGCCGACACTTATTCTAGTGCTATGATCGACGGAATGAGCGTTATCAGACTCGATTTGGACGAAAATATTGAGTACCTTCAGGGCACCATATATGCCGGAACAGAATATGGTTTCCCCATTCCCGATACTCAGGATGCTTCAGACTATGGCGCCACCGGATATACGGAGGATGAAGAGGACGAAGATCGAGAAACAAACGGCACTAAGAGTCCATACCCCAGCGCATCTCCGTCTTCCAGTCCAAAACCCAGTTTGAACGTAAGTCCCTCCTCAAGTCCATCTAATAGATGAATTTCTTAAAAAATCTACTCCATACCGCTGATTGGCGGTATGGTTTTTTTATAAGCTGTTAAGCTTTTTTAAATTTTTGATGGGCATAGTTGAATTTTATATGAAACTGTGATATGTTATGCCGTGCATTTACTTGGATTTTACCGAAAATTCTAAAAAAAGCCCATTCCCTGACATCAGGAAAGGAGTTCCATCATGTCTGAATATCAAACACCGATTCCGGAAAATCCAAAGCCGGAACATTCAGGGGATTGTAATGTCTCCGACGGTGTCGGAGACGCTTCCGCAGCGGAAGCGATTGAACCCGAGAAAAATGATACCACTTCTGACTCTTTTGCAAAAAGCACAATGCCGCTTACCGGTCCGGTACTGCGACGAACTCTATGGCGTGAGTGGCGAGGAAGTCTTCTGACATTTTGTTTTGTCAGTATCTATACGGAGTTGTGTCTGCATATATGCATTTATCACAGTGCGGACGGCAGAATCATCTACCCAATCTTTTTTGCAACCATTGTGGGCATTGTCTGTTCTCTGATTTCCTCATCTCTTCCTAAAATACCCGGACGTGTTTTAGCGGTGGTCTTG
>CABRZL010000015.1 GCA_902475435.1 uncultured Eubacteriales bacterium
GAACAGCTGAAAAAGGAATTAGAACGACAGACACAAAACGCACTGAATCTAGCTCGAGAGGGCTTTCTGTCTGATTTGGTAGGCACCAATCGCCTGTCTCCTGAAGAATTTCAGAAGAACTGCCAAGAGTTTCATGTGGAGCTGCCTTCAGATCGGTTTGCAGTGGTGACCATTGAAATCCATTCTGATATACCCTTCAGTCTTGGAGAAGAAATACCGGACAATCAGGAAAACCTTCGATATGTACGATTTTTGATCCGGAATGTATTGGAGGATTTGATCAGGGAACGAAATATTTGCCATGTTTTGACCATTCAGGGAGAACTCGTTGGAATCATTAATCTGTTGGAACCTGAGGATAGAGCGTTGGAGACGGTGGCTCAGGCGCTGGAACAGGCATCGAGGTTGTTTGAAGCTCACTATGATACGATCGTAAGCTTTTCTATTTCCGGGATTCATCAGGGGTATAGAGCAATCCCTTCGGCTTTTGCTGAAACCAAGGCGTTGTTAGACTATCGCGCTATGGCGGGAGATGACGCCCGTGTGCTGCTTTATGACCGGCAAACCGAACGCCATATTACGAAAGAGCGAATAGAGCACTTTGAGTTTGAACGTGCGCTGGGGAGCCATATTCAAAGCGGAAATTATGAGGCTGCCAGGGAATTAGTCCACCGGATGCTGGATGCGGAATTTGGACATGCCAGACCTACTGTACAGGTATATATGATTCGCGCATACGGCATTATCAATGATATCCTGCATGTATTTGATTCGTTGGAAGAGGAATTCTCACCGGAATTTTTGGTGGAGCTTCAAGCAGGGCCGCGTATCGTCCATGCCGGGTCACTCCAAGAGATTTCCAGAGAAGTAGACGATATTTTTGATGCAATCATTGCACGGCAACGGCAAGAAGATCGGGAACCACAGTGGATTCAACGGGCCGTGGAATACATGGATGAAAACTTTACAGATCAAAATCTTAATGTAGCAGGTGTGGCAGAAGCGGTACAAATCAATCCGGTTTATTTAAGCCGAATGCTTAAGAAATATCGAAACATACGACCGCTGGAGTACATACACCAAAAGCGGATTGATTTAGCAAAGGAGCTGTTGTCCCAGGGAACGACCGTAAAAGATACACTGCCGCAAGTTGGGTACAGCAGTGCATTGACTATGAATCGGGCGTTTCGAAGATTTGAACATACAACGCCAGGCGCGTTTTATCGGGAAGCAAAAAACTAACAAGTTAAAATTGCGCGCATAACGCTCGGAATGAGCGGAAGTGTTTCATTTGTTCCAGGCATTGGAAGGAGAAAAGAAGTGAAGCGCTTTTGGCAGGACATGAATCGAAAGATCGCTGCTGAAAATTAACTCGCCGTCCAAATTAACAGGCTCTGGTTGTGGTGTTGAAATGCGGAGAGAGTGCGTACGGAAATGGGAGATGAGCTGTGGATATTCCGCATAACGCCCTTTCTGGTAGGCACTGATGACTCGTGCTACCGTAATCCGCGAAACTTTTTTTACCACTAAAACGTCCAGGATACCATCGACAATACTGGCTTCAGGTACCGGATGATAGGACCCTCCATACCAGCTTCCGTTGCAGACACATACCAGGGTCAGAGCACCGTCTATGATAGTACCACCCTCAAGTTCCACCCGGCAAGGTTTGGAAACGCCTTTTAGGAGGTTTACTGCCACACTGGCATGGTAAGCCCGGGGACCAGAGAGTAAGGGCATATGGCGATAGGTGTCAATGGCGGTGCCAATACGGGCGTCAAACCCTACGGAACAAACATTGACGGCATAGTGTCCGCCGGCATCAATGAGATCAACTTGATGAGATACTGTTTTATTAAAATTTTTTAAGTCAGCAAATGCTTCCGGATGCGGAAATTGTTTAATATAGTCATTTCCGGATCCGCATGGAAAGCAAGTGACCGAGAGATTATGATAGCCAACGGCCCCGGTTACCACCTCGTTCAAGGTCCCGTCGCCGCCGCAGGCATAAAGCCGCGTTTCGCGGCCCGTTTTTCCGACGAGCTGTACTTTCTCCGTTAGATGTCCCGGATATTCTGATCGAAAGATTTCATAAGGTTCATTAAGCGTGTCACATAATGCTTGGGCTGAAGCTATGATTTCTGCAGTACAATCAGATTTTCCGGCAGATGGATTAATGAGAAACAGGTGCTCCATAGAGGCCCTTCTTTCCTTGTTTTTCAGGAGGAAGACAGATCCTTCCCCAGGGGACGGTATACGGTCAAAAGCATGGTGATAAAACAACTAAGGCCGCCAATTACATTGGAAATGGCTTCGGCCCAAAATACGCCGGAAGCACCTAAAGTCCCTACATAAGGGAGCCATAGAGTCAGTGGAACGACAATAATGACCTTACGGAAGATAGAAAAGAAAATAGCCTGTTTGCTTTTTCCCAATGCTACAAAGGTGCTTTGACCGGCAAATTGTAAGGCCATCATGAAAAAAGCACAGAAATAAAGCCTCAGCGCCGGAATGCCGGTGGCAACGAGATCGGGATCATCATTAAAGATCTGGATGAGCGTATCCGGAATGCATCGAACCAAAACCCAAACTAAAAGTGAGTAGCCTGCCGCACACAGAGAAATAAATACGATGCCTTGCCGAACACGTTTTGGCTTTCCGGCACCGTAATTAAAGCCCAGTACTGGTTCGGCAGCATTTGTAATTCCCTGGACTGGCATAGATACGATCTCACGGATGGAATTGATCACAGTCATAACACCCACATAAAGGTCTCCGCCAAATACGGATAAGACAGAGTTGCAGACTACCTGTACAACAGAATTAGTCAAAGCCATGACAAATCCGGAGAAACCTAAAGCGAGAATCCTTCGAACGCGAGTCCATTGCAGTTTCAGACATTGTAGTCGAAGACGTAGAATGGCCCTTTTTCCGGTGAGTACCTTTAAAACCCAAAAAGCAGAGAGTGCTTGAGAGATTACAGTAGCCAAAGCAGCGCCCTGAACGCCCCAGTTAAACACAAAAATAAACAAAGGATCCAGCAAAATGTTGGCGACAGCACCTAATAGGGTGGTGACCATACCAGTGTGGGCAAAACCCTGTGCATTCAGAAAGCTGTTCATACCCAGAGAAATCAATACAAATATGTTTCCAGCTAAATAAATTCGTGCATAATCCATGGCATAGCCGATGGTATTGGCACTGGCTCCGAACGCATAGAGCAGTGGACGAAGAAAAATTTCGCCTAAGACAGTTAAAACTACAGCAAAAATGAGAAGCAGAGTGAAAGAATTCCCCATAATTTGCTCAGCTTCTTCTATGTTCCCTTTGCCTCGTTCAATCGAACACAGAGGGGCACCACCCATTCCGGAAAGACGTGCAAAAGCCATTACAGCGGAGATCACAGGAAGGCACAACCCTAAACCAGTTAAAGCGAGTGCGCCGGCGCCTTCAATATGACCGATATACATGCGATCTACAATGTTGTAGAGGATGTTGATAAATTGGGCTAGTGTAATAGGGATAGCCATACGGACGATAGAGCGCCGAACGCTTCCGACAGAAAAATCATTGACTGAGGATTGTGACAAAATATTCCCTCTTTTCTCAGAGAAACCGGCAAAAACCAGTAAGGTTTTGCCGGAATGATATAGAATATTTTTATTATAATGCCTATGAGAAAGAAATGCAACCGGAGAAGGTTGATAAATAAACCAAAAAGCCGGGCGCTGCCTCAGCAGCGCCCGGAGATAGTTTAGGGAACGGATCAATACATGCCCTGGCCAGCGGCAGAAGCCTGAGCGGCAGCTACGGCAGCGTCCTGCTGGGGATTTGGCTTATCAGTAACCAAAGACTCCGTGGTCAGAACGCAGGAAGCGATAGAAGCCGCATTTTCCAGTGCAGTACGGGTAACCTTGGTAGGATCTACAATACCAGTGGAGATCATATCGCAGTATTCCTCTGCATAGGCATTATAGCCATAACCAACCTTACCGGAATTCATGATACGGTCAAAAATGACAGAGCCATCCACACCGGCATTATATGCGATTTGACGAACAGGAGCTTCCAATGCTTTTGCAACAATGGTAGCGCCGGTCTTCTCATCGCCGTCCAGCGACTCTACCAGCTTGGTAACAGCAGGAATTGCGTTGACATATGCAGTACCGCCGCCGGCAACAATGCCCTCTTCCACAGCGGCACGCGTTGCGTTCAGAGCATCTTCTATGCGCAGCTTAACTTCATGCATCTCTGTTTCAGTCTGGGCACCAACCTTAATGACAGCTACGCCACCAGACAACTTAGCCAAACGCTCGTTGTATTTTTCTTTGTCATATTCAGATTCCGTGTTGCTAATTAAGGTGCGGATTTCTGCAATACGGCTCTGAATTGCAGCAGAATCGCCAGCGCCATCCACGATGGTAGTATCATCCTTTGTGATACGAACTTGATGAGCGCGACCTAACTGATCCATAGTGGTGTCTTTCAGATCCATGTCGAGATCAGAAGAAATAACTTCGCCGCCAGTGAGAATTGCAATATCTTTCAGCATCTCTTTACGGCGATCGCCATAACCAGGCGCTTTGACGCAGGCTACGTTCAGAACACCGCGGATCTTGTTAAGCAGCAATGTAGTGAGTGCTTCGCCCTCTACATCCTCTGCAATGATAACCAACTTTTGACCGGCTTTCATTACCTGCTCCAGAATAGGCAGGAGATCCTGAATGCTGGAAATCTTCTTGTCAGTGATCAGCAGAAGCGCGTCATCCATGACGCATTCCATCGTCTCGTTGTCAGTTGCCATGTAGGGAGAGATATAGCCGCGATCAAACTGCATGCCTTCAACCACATCCAACTGCGTTTCAGCAGTTTTACCTTCTTCGATGGTGATTACACCGTTCGAGGTAACTTTTTCCATAGCTTCGGAAATCAGTGCGCCGATGGTCTCATCGCCAGAGGAAACGGTGCCGACACGGGCAATATCGGAAGAACCGGAAACCATCTGGGAATTCCCCTTAATGGCTTCTACAGCAGTGGCAACTGCTTTGGAAATACCTTTCCGCATAACCATGGGATTGGCACCGGAAGTAACATTCTTAATGCCTTCGCTTACAATGGCCTGAGCCAAAACAGTAGCAGTGGTGGTGCCGTCGCCAGCTACGTCATTTGTTTTGGTAGCTACTTCACGAACTAACATAGCGCCCATATTCTCAAAAGGATCTTCAAGTTCAATATCCTTTGCGATGGTTACGCCATCGTTGGTGATGAGGGGATTGCCGTATTTCTTATCCAGAACTACGTTGCGGCCTTTGGGACCCAAAGTGACTTTTACGGTATTTGCCAACTGGTCAATACCAGATTGTAGTTTCTTGCGAGCTTCCTCGCCAAAAATGATCTGCTTAGCCATAATGCATTACCTCCAAATTATTCGACTACTGCGAGAATGTCGCTCTGACGAACGATGGTATATTCTTCTTTGTTTAATTTCACTTCAGTGCCGGCATACTTGGCGATAATGACCTTCTGACCAACCTTGACGGTCATTTCAACCTCGTTGCCGTCTACCATACCGCCGGGACCAACGGCCACAATTTCAGCCACAGAGGGCTTTTCTTTGGCACTGGATGCCAAAATGATACCAGAGGCAGTGGTTTCTTCCACCTCTACCATTTTGACAATGACTCTGTCAGACAGGGGTACGAGTTTCATAATGGTTCCTCCTTAAATTTTTATATGACGGCCTGCACAGGCCTGTCATGGTTCTACAACTTGCCGTGTTAGCACTCTTAACTCTTGAGTGCTAACAAATATATAATAGCCCACTAGTGGGAATTCTACAAGTGTCAATTTGCACAATTTAATTTGGATTTTCTTATGAACTTTTTCTAAACAAACCAGAAATGGTACAGTTCTTATAAAATGTGCAAAAATTCTTTCCATTTTGACAAAAGTGCGTTATAATAATAAAAAATTGCAGCCGCCCGGAGAAGTTACTCCGGGTGGATTTTTCGGGATGTACGGAGGATGATATAACTTATGGAACAGGAAAATAAACTGGGGACTATGCCGATTGGTCGTCTTTTAACGGTTATGAGCATTCCCATGATGATTTCATTTTTCATTCAGGCGCTCTATAATGTTGTAGATTCGATCTTTGTGGCGCAAATCAGTGAAAATGCGTTGACAGCGGTGTCCATTGCATTCCACATGCAAAACATTATTACGGCAATAGGGGTTGGTACTGGTGTAGGCGTCAATGCATTGGTACCCCGCTATCTAGGACAACGCCGGCAAAAAGATGCAGAGAAAATTGCAAATGTGGCAATGTTTTTATCACTATGCTACTGCATTGTTTTTGTTGTTGTGGGCCTGTTTTTAGTAGAACCATACTATCGTATGCAGACTGATGTTGGAGAGATAGTAGAGGATGGCATTGAGTATTTATCTGTAGTGTGCATCGTTTCTGTTGGCGCGTTTTTTGGACAGAATTTTGAAAAATTGTTGGTGGCTACGGGGCATACAGTATGTTCTATGATTTCTCAAGCAACTGGTGCAATATTCAATATTATTTTTGATCCGCTTCTCATTTTTGGTGTGGGACCATTTCCGGAGATGGGCGTTACGGGGGCGGCGGTGGCCACAGTAGTGGGACAAATTGTCGCAGCAATCGTGGCGCTGGTGATGGTGATGACAAAACAAAATTCTGTCCATATTCATCTCAAAGCAATGCGTCCGGATGGTCAATCCTTAAAAGAGATTTTTTCTGTAGGAATCCCGTCCATTATTACAGTAGGGCTGGGATCAGCCATGAGTTTCTGCATGAACCAAATTTTGCTGGGCTTTTCTACGACTGCAACGGCAGCGTTTGGCATTTGGCTGAAGCTTCAGAATTTTGCGTATATGCCGGTATTTGGACTGAATAACGGAACGATTCCGATGATTTCCTATAATTATGGTGCAGGGAAAATGGATCGAGTTCATAAGACGATTCATCTTGCATTGGGAGTAGCTTTCATTCTCATGTGTCTGTTGCTTATAGTCTTTGAACTGTGCCCAACACAGCTGCTCAAACTGTTTTCCGCGACGGAAAACATGTTTGCGATTGGAACAGTGGCCTTAAAATTGACCTGTTTGAGTCTGCCTTTTGGTGCTGTGGCGGTGATCTTTTCTTCGTCTTTTCAGGCTTTGGGGCGAAGCAGATATACGTTAATGGTAAATCTGTGCCGGCAGTTATTCTTCATGGTACCGATTGCTTGGCTATTGAGCCTAACAGGTCGGTTAGAAATGGTATGGCTGGCAGTGGTTATTTCCGAGGCCATGAGTATGGTATTGGCCATTATTCTTCGACGGAAAATGGTCCGGGATTTTGCGAAGATGTAGATAAAAAGGACTCGGCTCCTATTGGAGCCGAGTCCCGTTCTTTATGTTTTGGAGGGTAGAATAACTGTGGCTGCAATCACCTGTGCGATACCGCCGTCGGGCCAATTTTCAGCCCAACAGATTAAGTCGATGCAATGTTCCTCTTTTTCATTGATGTACTTCTTTGTAACATACCCCTTCCCAATGATACAATCAGAACACATCCCGTGGTGATCCACACAACGACCGGCTGTTTCGGGGACTTGGGCCAGGAAGCTATCCGGAGTGCCGTCATCACTCATAAAATGCCAGTCAATATAGCGAAGCCAGCCGTCATCGCCCATATAGTTGGTCAAAAGTCGGATGAGCATATTCCGGCCAGTGGTATTGTAAAACATGGCGCGGCTACCAAGTTGATTTCGATGACAGTAGTGGGCGGCCGTATCAAAATAATAAATACCATATTCGTCGGCAAAGGGCTGCATTCTCTTGCGGCCTTCCTTTGTTTTGATTATGTCACGTAAGGGTTGTTGCCCCATAATCTGAAGACCATGGCCTTTGATCATATCCATTTCGGTCCAAGGCCCGGAACAGATGGGCGTGGGGCGGTCGCCAATCTGAACGTCTTCCCAATAGAGCGTATTGCTACCACGAATGTATTCTTTATCCCACAAATCAGAAATGAACTCCCAATCTTCCTCCGTGTAGTGATGGATTTCCGGTGCGCACATTTTTGGCATTTTGCCCCCTGGAGCGCCGCCTAACAGCGGTTCTCTGGGACCGGTATAGTCGTCTTGGTAGAAGGAAAATATATTGTGGCCCCTGGTAATACCGGTCATAACCAACTCGCCTCTCTGGTTGTAGAGACTGCCACGGCCTTCCAGTTTCATATAACGTCCCTCGCTGCCCTCCGCGGGAGTCAGGTCTTCGATTATCATATCGTCGCATACTGTAGTAAAGGTATCTCCGGGCAGAATGGGGGCATATATTTCAAAAGCGCCACCGTCGTTGGCTCTTTGCAGTTTATCGCCATAGTCCATGGGCAACATAGGGAACATGGCGCCAGGTTCTTTCCAGCAGGGGATGGCAATTATTGAGCCGTATTTTGTGCCTTTGGCATAGCGCTCGTCGTTAAACAGGGGATTCCATGGATCCCAGGCGTTGGCATATAACTTCATGAGTGTGGGATCCGCAGGAGTGATGGGAAACATAGTGGGTTTGCCGATTTGCTCTGCAAGCTGTTTTCGGGTGGTATCTAAGATTTTTTCTTCACGGGGACTGTACTGGCCGGGATAAACAGTTTTAAAATGACTCATTTGGGTTCTCCTTTCTTTCATATTATTGCCAAGTGCGGCGGCACGGTTTTCCGTGCCGCCGCACTGCATAGCTGGAGGAATCAGCGTTGTTCGTAACGAGTGTAAGCTGTTTCGTAGAAATCTTGAAGCTCGCTGAGCCCCATACCCTCGACTGTCTCACAGTAGTTGGTCCAGGTTTCGTCTGTGAGATCGGTCTGGCAGGTCATAAATTTGGAAATCTCTGTGGCTACATAGGTGTAGATATCAGAGTTGACTGCTGACATATCCTCGGCTTCCTCCGCAGTGAAGGTAAGGGTGGGCGTGGAGGAATAGACTGCTTTCGAGGTATCATAATCCAGCCAGGTTTCTTTAGCTGCAATGACATAGTCTTCATTGACAGGATTCTTTTTGTCAACAATCTGGAAGCCGGGACCTTCGTCCAGGGCGTAGATGACCTCATAACTTACCAAATTTTCATCACGATCCAGCATAAAGGGTAAAATCTGTTTCACACCGTTGACAACCTCATAGCTTTCGCCCTCTTCAAAGCCGAAATTAACAGCAGAGGCGCCGTCTGTGCTGTAGAACCAATCCAGAAATTGAAGCGCACCTTCTACATCCTCGCAGGCCGTAGTTATTACGATGTTTTTCATGCCGGAAGTCCGCTGCCTTGCATATTCGTAATTGATCTGTTTTGGAGCTTCTGCGCCTTCAGGGTAGGTCATATGAACAGCTTTCAGGTCCAGACCATAGTTAGTTTTCATATTGGTAAGGTCTCGATCCATGCCGCCAAACAGGGCAGTTGCACCGGAGGTCTGCAAAGAGTCGTCAAACATTTGCATATTCATATAGTCGGGGGTGACAAGACCCTTTTCCCACAGCTGACGGAAATACTCAATAAAGTCCCGGAGTTCATCTGAGGTACCGTCATATACCAATTCATCTGTCTCCAGATTCACTTTAAAAGCATGATTGCCGGATGTACCAAAGGCAGTGCAGAAGAAGCCGCCGCGAATATCACCGCTGTTGCTGATGCCGGCGGGATATTGAACACCGTTGGACTTCATGACTTCAAAGACCTCCATCCAGTCCTCGGTGGTGACAGGATCGGGAAGCCCGGTGGCTTCTAAGTAATCGGCTCGTACTAAGGGGCCTTCACGGACGCCTTGGGGTTTATCATATATCATGGCAATGGAGTAAAGTTTGCCGGTGTCGGTCGATAGATCCCGCATGACGTTTTCGTCATTTAGCAGAATGTCGTAATAGTTTGGGGCATATTCAGGAATCAATTCTGTAAGATCCACATAGACCTCATCTTCAATCGCTTTGTCATAGCCGCCGTTGTAAACAGAGGAAGCGCCCATAGCACCGCAGTTGGATTCGTAGATCAGGTCGGTCATATCACCGGAGGCAATCATTAAGTTGTACTGCTCGTTACAGACCGCTTCGCTGTTCTGTACAAAATCCAGTGTTACACCTAATTTTTCCTGAACTCTTTGCCAGAATAAAAGATCCTTTTTCAGTGGCTGCTCTGCGCCGCCCATGGCGCCCAGTTGAACCCAGAAAATGGAGAGCTCCAGAGGCTCTTCAAAAATGGGGAGTTCGTAGTCGTATACGCCAATGTGTTCGGAATAATATTCATTGGTTGGGGCTTCTACAGTAGGTTCCTCGGCAGAAGCAGGTTCTTCCACCGTGGAGCCAGTCTCTACAGTAGATGCAGGTACTTCGGATTCTTCCGCGGGGGCTGTTGATGGGGCGTCCGATGTTTCGGTCTGTGGACTTTCCGCAGCTGATTCTGCTGTGGAGCCGTTGCCGCCGCAGCCTGCAAACAGACATAGCAGCATGCTTAACGCTAAAAGAACAGCAATTAGTTTCCTTGACATATTCATATCTCCCTTCTTACGAATTGTTTTCTGCTTAATCAACAGTTTACAATTCCTTAATAAATATAACTTCATTGTATAAATGGAACCGCCATTTGTCTACTTGGAAAAGCGCATAATCTTTTACTAGAATTTTTAGTGATATTTTACAGCTTGGATTTATTTTTTTCATTTGAAATTGTTTGAAATGCAAAAATTCCCGGCAAAATTTGCCGGGAATTAGAAAGAGCTCATTAAATTATGTAAGCGATTTCAAAAAGCAAATGATCCGACCTGCTTCGGAAAAGCCCGCGCCCAAATGGAATTGAAGACTGTCCGTGTTCTGCAATTCACAGTCGCTGGCAAATTCGGTGCAGCCCATTTGGCGCGCCCAATGTTCACAGGCCCTGCAAAGCTGGGAGGCAATCCCCCGCCGGCGGTATTCCGGTGCGACATAGATGCCTTCTAAAAAACCCACGGGGGAGGATTTTGCACCCTCTACATAATCGTGCCGTAGACCGCATTGTGCAACGGCAATGGGAATATCATTGTCTCGTGCGAGAAAAAGGACGGTACTTCCATCAGATACTTGCGCGGACAATTCTGCGGCCAATTGGGTTGGCGTGGGGTCAGACCACATCTGGCACAGCAAGTTTGCCGCAGGTAGGCACTCTTGCAGAGAGGCGAGACTAATTTGGATCATGACGGTGCTCCTTTCCGGAGAATGACAAGTTCAGGGCCTTTTGACAGCGAGCGATCAAAATGCCGCCCGCAACGCCAATGGCACAGCCTGCTCCAAGGCCACATAGCAGTAAAATTGGCAAATAGGACAACAGTCCTATGGTATTTAAAACGACAGCCGCCACAAGGATTTGTCCCACGTTGTGGAACATTCCTCCAAGGACGGATACAAAGATAATGGAGCAATGTGGGCGTAAGAGCAACATGACAAGGTAGCTTAAAACGCCCCCGGCAAAGGAGTAGAAAAAAGAATATGCATTGCCGAACAGAAATGTTGCCAGCAAAATTTTAAAAAAACAGAGGATTGCACCGAATCCAGGCCCCAAAAGATATAACCCGGCGAGAACAGCTAAATTGGCAAGTCCAAGTTTAGCGCCGGGCAGTGTGCCGGATACGGGAATCAGACTGTCCAGCCAGGAAAGCATAAAAGCTGTTGCGGCCAGCAGAGCCAGTGTGGTTATGCGCAATGTTTTATTGTGCAACGGCATCTACGGTTGCCTCCTCTCCCATCACGGTAATTATAATTCGGGCGGGCAGACAGACAATTTGTTCTCCGGTTTTGGAAATGGGGTCATGCTGCTGACAAATTAAGTCCGGACAGGTAGAGCCTTCCACATGTGCACGACCGTCTTCTATGACCAACGTGAGAGAAAAGTTGTTATACCCATTCAAGGGAAGGGACAGGTTCTGAAGTAAAGAATAAGTAGCCAGTTCTTCTCCGTCCACTGTGATTGAAATCGCGTTTCCCGGATTTTTTGGCCAAAGGGTCCACAAAACGAGCACAACCATAATCGCGGCGGCTGCTAATATTTCCCGCTTTTTGGGTTTCAAGACTCCACCTCCAGGGTGTAAATGGGGGCCTCTGAAGAAATCGTCAGTCCATTCGTAACGTAAAGACCGTCTTCCGTAATCAGTACCATCTCAAATTCATCCGCATGGGCTTGCCAGAAGCTTACTGCCTCGTCAAAACCTTTTACAAAAAGCGCCGTACTCAGGGCATCTGCGAGTGTACCATCGGTTGAAACCACGGTGACACTTAAAATATCTGTTTTTGCAGGCGCACCGGTCTGTGGGTCCAAAATATGATGATAAATTTGTCCGTCTTGTTCGAAATATCGTTCGTAAGCCCCTGAGGTGACAATAGAAAATGAAGTTCCAGCTTGTCCCAGCGAAAGTGTGGCGATGGTGCCGTCCCCTGAGGGATTCCGAATGGCCACGGTCCAAGGCGAGCCGTCAGGGTGCAGTCCAAGGCAGGCCACGTTACCGCCCAAAGAGACGATGGCAGAGGAGACACCCGCCTCACTTATAGCGGATATAACTTTTTGGCCAGTATAACCCTTTGCAATTCCACCCAGATCCAGACCGCCGCCGTTCGGAAGTGTGATGGTCCATGACTGGTGGTTGGCATCTTCTTGTATTTGTACCTGTTGGTAGCCGACACGTAAAAGGATGTTGTCTAAAGTGGATTGGCCGGGGACAGCGTACTGCTCCGTGGTAAAACCCCAAGCTTCCATCAATGGATAGACGGTAGGGTCAAAGTCACCGTTGGTTTCTTTGGCAATTTGAAGGGCCCTGGCAATTAAGTCATAGGTTTCTTTGGAAACGGAAGCTGTGCCATCTCGGTTCAATTGAAAAATGTCGCCGGACTCTGAGGAAACAGATAGAAGTTTATCCAAACGGTGAATCTCCGCCTCTGCTGCATTCAAAGCGTTAGATGTAGCATCCGAATGTTCAGGCGCGTAAGCAGTTAATGACATTACAGTGTCCATGGCAAACACAGTGGATGTTGTTTGATTTGATTCCTCAGCACGTTCCGAACCACAGCCGGTGAGAATCAGAAAAAGGAATGCAATCAATATGGGACATCTTTTCATGGGTCCTCCTAATGTATCATTAAAACTTGGCATGGTTGCTGTCGTATGCTGAGATATCGGAAAAAGGGGTGCGCTGCCAAAGCAACGCACCCTTCATTTTCAAATTCAGGCTGCAATTAGGAGGTAGCAACCAGGCCGCCATCAGGATAGATGGTAGTAGCAGTAACCATGTCGGAAGCAGCGGAGGCCAGGAAAATAGCGGGGCCAACCACGTCGATCTCGTAGCCGATACGCTGAGCAGGCAGGCTGTTTGCAATGTTATTACGAACGGTTTCGTCAGCAGGCAGAATGCCAACCATCATAGGAGTATAAGTGATGGTGGGGCCGATAGCATTAACCTGAACATTGGGCCGCAGGTCAGCAGCATAAGCCTTGGTCAGCATCTCAACAGCACCCTTGGTGGTGTTGTAGGGGACGTTGCCGCCGCCGCCGTTTGCCACAGCGCGGATGCCGCGGACAGAACCAAAGTTGATGATTTTACCGTAGCCTTTGTTGGTGTTGGGCTGGCCAGCCTCAGGTGCCACATAGGTTTCACCCTCGAGGTTGTTGTTCTTCATCCAGTTGCCGAAGTATTTGCAGGTGAGCATCAGAGAAGTGATGTTGGTGTGGAGCATCTTCTCGAAGTAATCGGTGTCGATCTCCCAAGACCACATTTTTCTGTTGATACCCTGAGCGTTAACCAGGATGTCGCAGCCGCCAAGTCCATCGGGGCCGGTGACAACATCAAGAGCCTTCTTGACAAACTCTTCGTCGCCAGCGTCGCCGGCAATGTACATAACCTTAACGCCGGGAGCGGCAGCAGCCTCAATCTTCTCCTTGGCAGCTTTCAGCTTTTCCTCGCTGCGGGAAGAGATGCAGACAGAGCAGCCGTTGGCAGCGTAACCTGCAGCAATTGCTTCGCCGAAACCGCCGGCGCCGCCGAAAATCATTGCTTTCTTGCCAGAGATGTCAAACATCTTGGTAAGATCGCCATTATAAACCTTGGGCATTGTAAACAACTCCTTAGATTAGTATAGTGTGTATTCAGAGCCGAAAAATCGGCAGTTGAATCTGAAGAAAATAATGTAATTAGATTACTGCTGAGGAGGCAACAGGCAAACCAGCATCTGGCACACTTCAGTACCGGTGTTGGTGACGGACTTCTCAACTCCGCCGGCACAATGGAAAGCATCGCCAGCATGGAGAACAGTCTCGCCGTCTGCGGTCTTCAAAGTCATTTCGCCGGTCAGGATATAGTAGATGGACTCCAGAGGATTTGCACCATAATCGCATCCGCCGCCGGGTACGAAATAGGTGATACCCATAATCATCTTGCCACCTTCGATATCGTTGGCGCCGCCGCCTTCCACATCGAACAGACGGGTGGGAACACACTCGTTGTGGCCGGGAGCGGTGTAGGTGTAGATGGTGCTGCCTTCTACGCCTTTGGCTCTTTGAATTCTGTACTTAGCCATAATTAAGAACTTCCTTTCAAAAAGTAATTACCGTGTTGCGAAGATTACTTCGTACGCATATTAGTTTAGCACACTGCCTCGGGAAGTGCAAGAGGTTTGAACTGCCATACGGAGAAAAATCATAAAAAAACTTGGGGCAGAAACAAATTTTTGTGAAAATCCTTCAAAATAAGGCCAGGTTTTCATAGATTTTTTCTTTTAGAAACCGTTGAAAAAAGACTTGATTTAACCCTTCCTTTTGGGTAAGATAAACTATAATGTATTTTGGAGAAGGGAGTTTTTGACATGGAGAAAAAACCCTATTATATATCGACTGCCATTGCATACACTTCAGCTAAACCGCATATTGGAAACACGTATGAGATCATACTGGCGGACGCCATTGCCCGTTATAAGCGCATGGCCGGCTTTGACGTGTATTTTCAGACCGGAACAGACGAACACGGACAGAAGATTCAAGAAAAGGCAGAAGCTGCAGGAATTACACCCCAGCAGCATGTGGACAATGTCTCTGCGGAAATCAAGCGGATTTGGGATTTGATGAATACGTCCTATGATAAGTTCGTTCGCACTACGGACCCTGAGCATATGACCAAGGTTCAAAAGATCTTTAAGCGTCTGTATGACCAGGGGGATATATACAAGGGGAAATATGTGGGAAAGTATTGTACGCCTTGTGAATCGTTCTGGACAGAAAGCCAGCTTGTAGATGGAAAATGTCCGGACTGTGGCCGTCCCTGCGTGGATGCAGAGGAAGAAGCGTACTTTTTCAGAATGAGCAAATATGCTGACCGGCTTATGGATTATATCAATGAGCATCCGGAATTCATTCAGCCGGAGAGCCGGAAAAACGAAATGGTGAACAATTTTCTAAAGCCTGGACTGCAGGACTTGTGTGTTTCCCGTACCTCCTTTACCTGGGGCATCCCCGTGGATTTTGACCCAGGGCATGTGGTGTATGTATGGCTGGATGCCTTAACCAATTATATCACATTCTGCGGCTATGATCCTGACGGAAATTCGGATGAACATTACAAAAAGTTTTGGCCTGCTGATGTCCATCTGATTGGCAAGGATATTATCCGGTTCCATACGATTTATTGGCCTATTTTCCTGATGGCATTGGGTGAGCCTTTGCCAAAGCAAGTGTTTGGACACCCATGGCTTTTGGTGAACAATGGGAAAATGTCCAAATCTGTGGGTAACGTCATTTATCCCGACGATCTGGCGGAACTGTTTGGTGTGGATGCGGTTCGGTATTATGTGCTCCATGAGATGCCTTTTGCCAATGACGGCGTGTTGACCTATGAATTGATGATTGAGCGTATTAACTCCGATTTGGCAAATATCCTGGGAAATCTGGTAAATCGCACCATTGCGATGGACCACAAATATTTTGGTGGAAAAATCATGGAGCCATGTGTAGCGGAACCAGTGGATGAGGAACTCAAAGCCGTGGCGCTGGCCATGCCTGCCAAGGTGGAGGCAAAGATGGACGGGCTTCATGTGGCCGATGCCATTGATGAAATTTTTGTGCTGCTGCGCCGGGCCAATAAATATATTGATGAAACTACGCCCTGGATTTTAGCCAAGGATCCGTCCAAGGCTGACCGGCTGGGCACAGTTCTGTATAATCTGTTGGAAGCAATCCGCTTTGCCGGTATTGTACTGGGCGCCTATTTGCCGGAAACATCAGAAAAAATTCTCCGGCAGCTGAACGTAGAAAATGGCGGCCTGGAGTCGCTTTGCGTGTTTGGCGGGATGCCTGTGGGAGGTAAAGTGGGCACAGCAGAGATCCTCTTTGGACGTATTGATGCGGCGAAAAAGCTGCAAGAAATTGAGGAAAAGAAAGCTGAAAAAGAAGCTCCGGTTGCTCCCGCCGTAGAATTTAAAGATGAAATCGCTTTTGACGAGTTTGAAAAAGTAGATATGACTGTCGTGAAGGTGCTGGAGTGTGAAAATGTCAAGAAATCCAAGAAGCTTTTGCGTTTCACCCTGGATGATGGCAGCGGCAAGCCAAGGCAGATTCTCTCCGGTATTGCGGCATATTATAAACCGGAAGAGCTGGTAGGGAAAACCTTGGTGGCCTGTACCAATTTGGCGCCTCGAAAAATGATGGGATTGGAGTCTTGCGGGATGCTTCTGTCTGCGGAAAAGGACGATAAGCTGACGCTCTTGATACTGGACGACGGTATTCCCGCTGGGGCCAAACTCTGCTGAGGGACAAGCTATGCGTTTAGATAAGTATTTAAAAGTATCCCGTCTCATTAAGCGCCGCACAGTTGCCAACGAAGCGTGTGATGGAGAGCGGGTCAGCGTTAACGGACGTTTGGCAAAGGCCAGCTATGATGTGAAGGTTGGAGATGTATTGGAGATTCGTTTTGGGCAAAGAATTGTTAAGGTAGAAGTTCTCTCTCTGAATGAATCTACAAAAAAGACAGATGCAGTGGCCATGTACCGGGAACTGCCATAAAATTTAAAGTTCAAAAAGAGAAACAGTGCTATACGTTGCAAATCAATTCTAAAATGAAAGGCCTCGCCGTGAATTTCACGGCGGGGCCTTTCACAAAATACGGAGATGAAACGTGTTATAGATAGAAGGAGGAATCTATGGTTTGTTTTGACGTCAAAATTATAACGCTTCCCCTTTCAGAAACCGCCCATGGACGGAGAGGAGCATTACGGAATGAAGGACGATGAAATTCAGCGCATTATGACAATCTATGGGACATCCCTCTATCGGCTTTGCCGAATGATGCTGGGGAGAAAAATGGACGCGGAAGATGCAGTAGCGGAAACCATCATTCGATATATCCAAAAAGCACCTGAATTTCGGGATTCGGAACAGGAAAAAGCGTGGCTGTTTAAGGTAGCGGCAAATCTTTGCCGGGATATGCTTCGAAAACGAAAACGGCTTGTCAGCTTAGAGGATACAGAATTATCAGATTTGGTGTTGGAAACCCAAGATCGAGAAATTTTAGAGGCATTGGACAAGCTGCCGGAACAGTATCGAACCGTAATTTATCTCACCTATATAGAGGGCTACAAATCTCATGAGATTGCGGCCATGCTGAGAATTAGTGCCCCAACAGTACGAAAGCGGCTGCAAAAAGGTAGACGACTGCTGAAATTGGAATACGAAAAGGAGTGAAGCAAATGACCCCCCAGGAGTTAAAGCATGCAGCAGAACAAATCAAGATGAACGAGGAAATACAGGCAAGAGTACTGCGCCGAATCCTTGAGAGCGGAAAGGAGGTGCCTGTAAAACGCCAGAAAAACTGGAAACGGATTGCGCTGGCAGCGACAGCCGCAGTTGTGATATTGACGGTTACTGCCGTAGCAAGTAACTGGAATAGGGTGTCCATAAGCTGGGCTGACAGTGATTATACTTATGAAACCTTGGACGAAGCACAGAAAGCAGTAAAAGCTGTGGGCAGTAATATGGTACTGCCGGAAGAACTTTTGGATTACGCCTTTCAAGGGGCTTATACCAATTACAAGATGTCGGCGGATACAGAAGATGGAAGAAGCTATACCTTTGTAAATGGTACGGAACAACAGGGAGTATCCTGCGACTATGAAAAAGAGAATTCCAAAGTGACACTGACCGCCGTGCCAGTGGGAGAAGAACCCGAGGCAATTACAACGGAAGCGGTTCAGATTGTGGAAGAAGGAGAGCTGATTTTGGAAGGCGGTGCAGATGGGCAGGCAAAACTTTATACCCTTCCCTATGTTTATAAAGAGGAACCGTTGATTATCACAGTAGATGCATCCCCGATAGAGATGTCTTCCAATTTGGAGCCGTCCTATGTTGAGGGAAATCAGGAAGGATGCGTAAAGACGCTTAGCTGGACAGTCGATGGTATGCAATATACACTCAGTCAGACGGATGGTGACCTTGGCCAAGCAGATTTGACGGAGATGGCCCAGATGTTAATGGAACAGGAATAGTCTGAATTTCCAGGGAAGACGTGGCTTTGGCTGCGTCTTCCTCTTTTCGTACAGCTCTTGACAAGACCTTTTGAATCAGTTATGATAACTGTACTAGAACACTTAATACAGAAGACAGAAAGGGATGTCGCTATGCTGAGTATCAATTACAAAGATCCGCGGCCCATCTATGAGCAGGTGCGGGATGCGCTTAGGCAGCTTATTCTCAGCGGAGCGATTAAACCGGAAGAAAAGCTGCCTTCTGTGCGCGAGCTGGCCGGATCACTGGCGATCAATCCAAATACGATTCAGCGGGCCTACCGGGAACTGGAGTCAGGCGGACTGATTTACACTGTGGCCGGCAAAGGCGCCTTTGCGTCGTCTGACGGCACGGCTGCCGTCAGACGAAAGTCGGAGCTGCTGTCGGTTCTGCGACAGACGCTTCAGGAGTTAAAGCTTCTTGGAGCCACACAGCGGGAGCTGACAGAAGAGATTCAAACCGTCTATGGAAAAGAGGCGCAGGTATGATTGAAATTCGGAACTTGAAGAAATCTTTTGACGGGATTCAAGCGTTGGATGGAGTTGACTTGACCGTCCCTTCTGGGGCAGTCTATGGATTGATTGGACCAAATGGCGCGGGAAAATCCACGTTAATTCGACATCTGACTGGAATTTATCGGCCGGATGCGGGCGAAATTACGGTAGACGGGAGATCCGTATTTGACAATCCGACGGTCAAGGAAAAAATGTTCTGTATCTATGATGATATTTACTATTATATGCATGCAACGACCAGAGATTTGAAGCGGCTGTATCAGGGCATTTATCCCAGCTTTGATGAAAAACGCTATGAAGCCTTGCGGGAAGCGTTTCCTGAGGTGCGGGACAATCAGCCGCTCCGAAGTTTATCCAAAGGGATGCTGAAGCAAAGTGCGTTTTGGCTGGGCTTATGTTGCCGGCCGGAAATTTTAGTGTTGGACGAGCCGGTTGACGGGCTGGACCCGGTCATGCGGCGCCAGGTTTGGTCGCTGCTGATGGGAGATGTGGCGGAATACGGAATTACGGTGCTCCTGTCCTCGCATAACCTCAGGGAATTGGAAGATGTATGCGATCATGTAGGGATTATGCACAAAGGAAAGGTGCTTTTGGAACGGAGCCTCAGTGAGCTACAGGACAGCGTATCCAAAATTCAGATTCTTTTTAACGGAGAGGCACCAGAGGCTTTCCCGGATTTGGAGATACTTCATGTTTCCAATGCTGGGAGGATGCGCACTTATATTGTGCGGGGAGACCACGAATCAGCATTGCAGCAATTCGCTGCGGTAAATCCACTGTATCTGGAGGCATTGCCGCTTACGTTGGAGGAAATCTTTATCTATGAGCTAGGAGGCGTCAGCTATGCGGTGCAAGACATCTTGTTTTAATCCTGTTCTGTGCCGAAATTTTTTACGACGATTTTGGCCGCTGCCGTTGGCAGTGTTGTTAGCAGAGCTTTTCATCTTGATGCTGCCGCTTATGGGAACGCTTCAAAGCAATTGGATGGAACAGACGGAGCAACAGGCAGTTCTGATGACGCAGGTGTATGGGACCGCGTCACCTATGGTAATCATGATCGCTGCATCTGCCTTTTTGTCCGCAGCGTTGACATTCCATCATCTACATAGTCGCAGAGAGATTCAATTTTATCATGCTCTGCCGATTAAGCGGCGGTGTCTATTTCTGACCAGCTATATCAGCGGCTTTTGTATGATCGCTGTGCCTTTTTTGATCGGGATTTGTCTGAGCGTGACTGCAGCGCTGGTGTGGGGGGCAGATTTTGTAGGAATTGCGCTGTTAGAATTGCTGGGAGCGGGTTTTTCTGAACTGCTTATTTTCTATTCTTTAGCGGTATTTGCGTGTTGTATGGCGGGGCAAACCTTTGGTGCGCTGCTGATATATGGAGGGCTGAACGGTGCAGCGCTTGTTATTCTAGGCGGCGCCAACAGTTTGGCGATCATGTTTATGCCTGGGTTAAAATTTGGATCTGCATTGGTGGATTGGCTTACGCCGATGATACATTTGATACAGGCTACAGAGATTCGGTATGATACGGGCATGTCACAGACTGTGGCTTCAACGACTGCATTGGTGTACACATTCGATGGCAGTCAGATCCCGCAGGGGTTTTCAGAACCTCTGGTGCTGGGAATCTATGCAATCGTCGGTGTATTATTCAGTGTACTGGGCGGCATACTCTATGAAATTCGACGGAGTGAGATGGCAGGAGAAATGGTTGCATTTCCCCTGGTGCGAACCCTTTGCAAACTGTTTGGTGCACTGGTGATCTCTGCCGGAGGCGCCTTCGTATTTTTAACCAGCGGGCTATTTCAGGAGGAAATTCCGTTTCCTGTGATTTTGGCAGCCATCTTACTGTTTGGAGCAATTGGCTGGTATGCAGCAGAAATGATTGTAAAAAAGACCTTCCGTGTGTTTCAAAAACATACGGCAGCTTCCTGTGGAATCTTGTTGACGGCGCTTTTGGTGGTAGTTCTGGTGGGGCGGTTTGATGTCTTTGGCACAGTGCGCTATGTTCCGGAGACGAAGGATGTTGTGTCGTCGAAAGTCTGTTGTTTCTATGGGTTCCCTGTGACGATAGAGCCGACAGATGCTGTAGCGCTGCATGAGGCAATCCTTCAAAATAGGGATGTTCTGACCAATAACACCTATCAAAATTATGAAAATATATTGATTGACTATAAATTGGCAAACGGACGCCAGATGTCTCGGGATTATCGGGTTCGTATTCAATATGATTCGGAAGGAAATCAGTTGCTGGATCCGATTACAGAGTCGTTTTTGGAGGTGCTGCGGATGCCGCAATATTGTGTTCAGACTTGGTTTGGCGATGTAAGCGCCGGTGTCACCCAGGAAAATTTTTATCATGGTGTGTTTCAGGCGTATAACTGGAATGAAACGGGGGAAACACAGGATTATGTGACTTCCGATCATCCATCCTGGCAGGGAGACTATATGGATCTGACATCGGAGGAGGCGGTGGCGCTGTATCAGGCGGTTCTCCGTGATATAGACCAGGGGAATCTGCTTCCGCAGGGATTTCAGTTTGTTTCTGAAAATAGAGCCATTGGCTGTTTAGATTTCCAGTGTTATCAAGAGGTCTATAACCCGCAATATGGGACATATCAGGAGTATGCGGATACCGTGTTGACAAATTACGTGTCGGTGGAGTTGAATGAAGCGATGACCGAGACGATGAAGTGCCTTGAGGAAATAGGATTTCACTTTAATCTGACATAGATTAGATAAAACTACCAGTAGCCGTCTAAACGGCCGCTGGTAGTTTGTAAAATATGTGAAAAGCTTTTTAAAAAATAAAAAAACAGTTGTATTTTTCTGCAAGCGTGCTATAATAGCCACAACAAACCACGAATTTTGAGGTATGCTATGAGAACCATGACCAGTCGATTTAATGGCTACTTTACCTGCTCCTTTTGGGGAGCGGGCAATTGTCATATATTGATTGAGTCATAACCTTCTGAGGAAGCATATCGTTTGTCGCTCCTGCTGAATGTTTGATTCAGTCAGGAGCGTTTTTTGTGGCCCAATTCGTAAATACTTGAAAGGAGAATAAACAAATGGTTATTATTATGAAACCGGGCACCAGCAAAGAGCGGATTGCTGCATTAGCACATGAGCTGGAAGTAAAAGGTTTAAAAGTTGGGATTACAAATGGTGTGGGATGCTCTATTTTGGGGCTGATTGGAGATACTACCACGCTGGATACCGATGATTTAATGCTTCATGACGGAGTAGAGCGGGTCATGCGGGTTCAGGAACCCTATAAAAAAGCAAATCGAAAGTTCCACCCTGACGATACGGTAGTGGAGATTGGCGATGCAAAAATTGGCGGTGGAAGATTTACGGTGATTGCAGGGCCATGCTCAGTAGAAGACGAAAAGCAGATTGTAGGTGTGGCTGAAGATGTGAAAAAAAGTGGAGCCAAGCTACTTCGCGGCGGTGCATTTAAGCCGAGAACCTCTCCTTATTCATTCCAAGGCATGGGTGTTCAGGGATTGGAGTTGCTGCTGAAGGCAAAAAAGGCCACAGGTCTGCCGATTGTTACAGAGATTATGAGTCCACGTTACTGCGAGATTTTCGAAAATACTGTAGATCTGGTGCAAATTGGCGCAAGAAATATGCAGAATTTTGATCTGTTAAAGGAAGTTGGAAAGATGTCCAAACCTGTGCTTTTGAAACGGGGCTTGGCGAACACCTATGAAGAGTGGATTATGTCTGCGGAGTATATCATGTCCGAGGGCAATGAAAATGTAATTCTCTGCGAACGAGGAATTCGTACGTTTGAAACATATACCAGGAATACATTGGATGTTTCCGCAATTCCCTGCCTTCGCAAAATGACGCATTTACCGATTATTGTAGATCCGAGCCATTCTGGTGGTGCGGCATGGTTAGTAGAGCCCTTAACGATGGCCGCCATCGCGGCAGGAGCCGATGGAATTATTGTGGAGGTACACAATGATCCGCCTCATGCAAAGTGCGATGGAAAGCAAAGCTTGACGCCAGAGCAGTTTGACGAACTGATGAAAAAATCCAATGCGCTGGCACAGTTCATGGGAAAAACAGTATGAAAACTCTTCGAGTGAATATTCCGGGGCGGGCGTATGACATTGTCTGTGAAAACGGGATTCTTGACCGGACAGGCGCGTTGTTGCGGCCTGTTCTGAAAGGGCGACTGGCAGTGGTGGTAACAGACTCCAATGTGGAACCCCTGTATGCCACCAGACTGGCACGAAGTCTCCATTTAGGAGGCTTCCAGACGGCAATTTTGGAGATCCCCGCCGGAGAATCCAGCAAAAGTCCGGAAGTTTTAGCGGAGCTTTGGGAACAGATGGCTGATCTGGGCCTTACCCGATCAGATGCAGTGGTTGCACTGGGCGGAGGCGTAGTGGGCGATCTTGCAGGCTTTGCAGCGGCCACAATCCTTCGAGGTGTAGATTTTGTTCAGGTGCCTACCACATTGCTTGCCCAGGTGGATTCTTCTGTGGGTGGCAAAGTGGCGGTGGACCTTCAAGCGGGGAAGAATTTGGCGGGGGCCTTCTATCAGCCCAAAATGGTGATTATGGATCCAGAGTGTTTAAAGACGTTGCCGGTTCGTGTATTTGCTGACGGTATGGCAGAGGTCATTAAATACGGCTGTATCTGGGATGCTGCATTGTTTGACCGGATTTCCTCACTGGGCAGTCAGGAGCGGGTAATGGAACAGATTGGGACCATTGCGCTGCGATGCTGCGACATTAAGCGTCAAGTCGTAGAACAGGATGAGTTTGACACAGGGCTTCGGATGCTGCTCAATTTTGGTCATACCTTGGGGCACGTATATGAAAAGGCCTACAATTATGGGACTTATACGCATGGGGAGGCTGTAGCTGCTGGGATGGTGGCCGCAGCAAAATTGGGAACAGCGCTGGGGATTACGCCGGCAGGAACAGATCAGAAAATAGTCAGAGTGCTTACGCAATTTAAATTGCCTACCGCTATTTGTGCGCAAAAGCAGGATTATATAGAGACACTTACAAAAGATAAGAAGAGTGATGGCACTGCAATTTCTCTGATTGTACTTGAAACAATCGGAAAAGCACGTGCGGTAAAAATGGATAAGGGCAGACTGATTGGCCTGCTCGGGGAGATTGGCTTATGAATGTGAAAATCATACCACAGCGGTTACATGGTACCATTACACCGCCGCCATCAAAATCCCAGGCCCATCGGGCGATCATAGCTGCGTCTTTGGCAGAAGGTAGAAGTTTTATGCAGAATGTAAGAGCATCTCAAGATATTACGGCCACGCTGGGGTGTATGACTGCGCTGGGGGCAAAAGCGGTTTGGCAAGATGATGCAATCGAGATTTGGGGCATTGGGGATCGGAGACAAACCGATATGCCCAGATTTGATTGCGGAGAATCAGGCTCAACGCTACGGTTCCTGATTCCGATCGCTTTGGCGATATCAGAAGGAGGAATATTCTGTGGCCGGGGGAGGCTGATGCGTCGGCCGCAAGATCCGTATTTTTCGATTTTTCAAGAAAAAGGAATTGCCTTTTCTCAGGGAAGTGATACACTTAGTATAAAAGGCAGTTTAACACCAGGTGAATTCCGGCTGCCAGGCAATATCTCCAGCCAATTTATCACCGGGCTTCTATATGCGCTGCCGCTGCTGCACGGAGACAGCGAAATTATTCTGACGACAGAACTGGAGTCTTCTGGTTATATTGATATGACGGTAGATATGTTGCAGCAGTTTGGCGTTTTCCTGGAACGGACGAAGCGCGGATGGCATATACCCGGGAATCAGAAATATCAGCCCCAGAATGTAGCAGTAGAAGCAGATTACAGCCAAGCGGCATTTTTTTATGCAGCAAAAGGACTTGGAAACGATATAAGAATTGAGGGGATGAATCCGGACTCTCATCAAGGGGATAAGCGAATTCTGAACTTTGAAGCCCGCCTGAACGAGCCGGGGCTGGTGGAATTGGATGTACGGGAGTGCCCTGATTTGGTCCCGGCTCTGGCAGCAAGGGCGGCGTTCCGACCGGAACAGACCACCCATATTGTCAATGCAGGTCGTCTTCGCCTGAAAGAGAGTGATCGGCTTGCTGCCATTACAGCTGTGTTCCATTCTTTGGGAGCGGAGATTGTGGAGGAATCAGAAGGGCTGCTGATTTATGGGAAAGACAACCTTTATGGCGGTGTAACAGTGGATGCCTGGAATGATCATCGGATTGCGATGATGACGGCAATTGCCGCTTCTCGCTGCAAAAATACAGTGACCATCACTGGAGCGGAATGTGTGCGTAAGTCCTATCCGTCTTTCTGGAAGGACTATATGGCTTTGGGCGGCAGACTGGAGATGATAGAATGAATTACACCATTTTTGGGGAATCTCATGGACCGGCAATTGGCGTGGTATTGACAGACGTTCCACCGGGGATTGCGGTGGAGGAATCGTTTATTGCCCATGAACTTTCTCGCAGGGCCACAGGAAAAAACAGTTTGTCGACGGCCCGGCGGGAAAAGGATCATGTGGAGTTTCTTTCGGGTGTCTTTCAGGGCAGAACTACGGGCACGCCGCTTTGTATGATGATTCGAAATACCGATCAGCATTCGGGTGACTATGCGGCCATTCGAGATTTAGCCCGGCCTGGCCATGCAGATCTTACTGGATTTGTACGCTATGAGGGTTATAACGATTATCGAGGGGGAGGCCATTTTTCGGGCAGACTTACAGCTCCCCTGGTCGCGGCCGGAGCAATTGCAAAACTGATTTTGAAGGAACATGATGTAGTGGCAGCGGCACATATTGCCTCCATAGGAGGAATCCTGGATGAAGCAGTAGATTATGCAAATCCGGATATGTTGTCTCTGCTTGTCTGCGGGGAAAAAGCGTTTCCCACACTCTCAGATTCAGCCGGAGAAAAAATGCAGACATTGATCCTTCAGTGCAGGCAGGAACAGGATTCGGTGGGCGGCTCGATTGAATGTGTGGTGACAGGGTTGCCGACAGGATTGGGGGCGCCAGACTTTGACAGGAATACAGAAACCATCTTTGCGCGGCACTTATTTGCCGTACCTGCGGTGAAGGGGCTTGAATTTGGAAGTGGGTTTTCTCTGGCGGAAATGCGGGGCAGCCAGGCAAATGATTCGTGGCGGCGAGGAGAACGGGGCCCTGTGACCAAGACAAATCATAACGGCGGTATCTTAGGCGGCATTACCACAGGGATGCCAATTGTATTTCGAGTGGCGGTGAAACCAACCCCTTCGATTTCCCAAACGCAGAAAACCATCAATATGCAGACTGGGGAAGAGACCGAAATTTCTATTACTGGCCGCCACGACCCCTGTATTGTCCACCGGGCGGTGCCCGTAATAGAATCTGCTGCGGCATTGGCAGCAGCAGAGCTTATGAGACTGTAAAGGAAGGCGATTCCGATGAGTGAATTGGATACGATGCGCGGGGCGATTGACGAAATTGACAATCAGATTGTACATTTGTTTGAACGACGCATGGCGATCACCCAGAGGGTAGGGGAATTTAAGCAGAAGAACCATATGCGTGTACTGGACAACCTTCGGCAAAAAGAAGTTTTGGAGAGCAAAGCGGCTCTTTTGCGGGATCCATCTCTGAAAACCGATGTAACATTGCTCTATGAAACGATTATGGGGATCTCAAGGCGACAGCAGCGAAGGATTGTCCGGGAAGGTGCGGAAGAACCCAATTTTGCACGAATTCAGCGGATGCTGGAAGACCGGCGAGAACCGGTAGCGCATCCTGTGGTGGTTTATCAGGGAGAGCCAGGCGCTTATTCCGAACAGGCATGTATCAATTTCTTTGGATCTGCTGTTGACGCGCGGGGGCGCAGTCAATTTGAGGATGTGTTTCTTGCGCTGCGGGAGGGGACGGCAGATTATGGTGTGGTTCCCATTGAGAATAATTCTACTGGCGCAATCCGGCAAATTTATGATCTGCTTTCTAAATATGAATTCTCTCTGGTAGGGGAGACCACGGTAAAGGTGGAACATTGTCTCGTGGCACCACCTGGCGCGACATTGGATACCATCACCCATGTCTATTCCCACGAGCAGGGGATTTTTCAGTCGGAGCAGTTCTTAAAGCAACATCCTAAGTGGATTGCCGTTCCATATTTAGATACAGCTGGCAGCGGCAAATATGTAGCCGAGACCGGGGATATCACCAAGGCTGCCATTTGTTCCGAACGGGCGGCGGAACTTTACGGACTTCAGATTTTAGCCAAGGGGATCAATTACAGCGCCATCAACACCACTCGGTTTGTGGTGGTCTCTCCTAAGATAGAATTGCGGGAAGGAGCGGACAAGATCAGCACGGTGTTGACTACGCCCCATGAATCTGGCTGCCTTCATGAGATCCTGGGGATTTTTGCTGTCAATGGGCTCAACATGGTGCGATTGGAGTCCAGGCCAATTCCGGGAAAGAGTTGGGAATACATGTTCTTTATTGAGTTTACCGGGAATCTGATGGCGGCGGGGATGGAAGGCGTTTTGCGGGAACTGTCCCAGACAGCGGCGGAATTTCGCGTGTTGGGCAATTTTAAGTCTAATTTGGAGATGCAGACGTGAAAAATATTTATCTGATTGGGATGATGAACTGCGGGAAATCCACTTGTGCCCGTCTTCTCCATACAGCGCTGGAATGCCCGAGTTTGGATACGGATTTGTATATTGAGAAAAAAACCGGGATGACCATTTCGGAGATATTTAGCAAATTTGGAGAACAGTATTTTCGGGATCAGGAAACCGAAGTGTGTCGGGAACTGGAAAAAAGAGAGGGATTGGTGGTGGCCTGCGGCGGGGGGCTTCCGCTGCGGCAAGAGAATCGGAACTTGTTGAGACGAAGCGGGACAGTGATTTTTTTAAATCGGAATCCGGAGTGTATGTACGATAAGGCGGATATGTCCGCGCGTCCTCTGGGGCAGCAAGGAAAAGAAGCATTCTTACAACGCTTCTCGCAGAGGGAACCGGTTTATCGGGCGGCGGCGCATATCGTGATTGGCGATTATCCCACGCCGGAACAGACTGTAGCAGAGATCTTAAGACAATTGGAGGAACAAAAATGAAATTTCTAGTGATAAATGGACCGAATTTGAACCTGTTAGGGTCTCGTGAACCAGAGATCTATGGAAAGGATGGGTATGAAGATCTGCTTCAACGCATCCATGCTTCGGCGGCCAGTATGAATGTGGAAGTAGAAATTTATCAGTCTAACCATGAGGGGGCAATGATCGACAAGATCCACGCTGCAAAAGGAAACTTTGACGGTATAATCATCAATCCTGGAGCCTATTCTCATTATAGTTATGCTATTCTTGATGCGCTGAAAGCTGTGAATCTGCCGACAGTGGAGGTTCATCTCTCTAATATCCATAAGCGGGAGGAATTTCGACATAAGTCTGTGACAGCAGCAGGGTGCGATGGGCAGATATGTGGTCTGGGACAGTTTGGTTATGTGGCAGCCATGGGCTACCTGATCGAAAAGCTGAGCGGCAATGAAAGTTGAATATCACAATAGTACAGGCCTCCTGGCAGTGATTGGAGATCCCATTGCACATAGCCTTTCGCCGCTTTTGCAGAATACAATGATTGCGGAATTGGGAATGGATGATCTGTATTTAGCCATTCAGGTGCCTCGCGGCGGGCTTCCTGATTTTCTTCAGGCAGCAAAGACCATCGGAATCCAGGGGTTTAACTTGACAATGCCTCATAAGGAGGATATTTTGCCGTATCTCTCGGATATCACGCGGGAAGCACAGCGTGCTGGAAGTGTCAATTCCGTAAGATTGCGGGATGGACAACTAGAGGGACACTCAACGGATGGAATAGGTTTTCACCGGGCACTGCTGGATCTGGGATATGAATTTCATGGACAAACAGTAGCCATTTTGGGGGCTGGTGGAGCGGCAAAGTCCATCGCCATGACAGCTGTTGACAGCGGTGCAGAACAAGTACGGATTTTAAATCGGACGCTTGAGAGAGCAACGAATCTCTGCGTCGGTGAAAAAAAGATGGAGGCCTTTCCCATGGGACGGGCAGAGGAGGCTTTGGCAGATTCAGATATCGTTGTCAATACAACACCCATAGGCATGGAGGGGACGAAGAATGACGGAGCGTTTTCCTTTCTCCGAGCACTGAAACCGGGAGCGTTGGCGATAGACTGTATTTATGCCCCGGCTATGACCCCGTTTATGTTGGAGGCGAAAAAGCAGGGACATCCTGTGGCCAATGGGATAGGGATGTTGGTATATCAGGCGATCTACGCTTATGCCTTTTTTCGGCAGATGACATTGGAGGAAAATACGGTGTCCAAGCTGGGGAGCCTGTTGCTGGAGGTTTCAGGTATTTCACCGAGAGGATAATTTTGTAAATGTTTTGTTGTTGACTTATACATTTTATTTCTATATTTTATATATATACTCTAAAATGGATTGGATGGATTTGGCTCTGACTTAGTAACAAGAAGAGCGAATGATAAAAGGAGAGAGGACAATGAAATATAGTAGGAAAATCACAAGTTGGCTGTTGATATTGGCTATGTTTGTTGGAATCTTTGCCACAGTACCGGCATATGCAGCGGATTCCTCGGGCGCAGAAACACCGCTGCCTTTGGCGGATCTAGGTGGTTCCGAAGAAAACGACCAAAAAGATGCGTTCATAGGATGGACCAATGATGCACTTCCGCAGTCAACAATGAAAGAACTGATTAACAGTCAGAAACTTCATCCGCAGCGTACCGGCTATGTGGAGCTGGACAACAGAATTGATGAGATTCTGGAGCCCTATGCCGATCAGGATGCCTATACCAAGATTCAGGCGATCTATGAATGGGCAATCAAGAATGTAGTGTATACCCATAATGGATACGGTATGGTAGAGGGTGCTACGAACCAATACGATTATCTTACAAGAACCTTCTATGTGGAAGAAATGACCTATGAGGAAGGGCTGGAACATGCCATTCCGGATAAGGTGGTTAACCACGCATCTTATGCCCTGTTTGAGTACAAAGGCGCTTGTTATGACTATGCATCCCTCATGGCTGTTGCAATCCGCCATATTGGAATCAATGCTTATGTACATACTGGCTATTGGATTTTAGAGAGCGACGGATCTAAATACAACCATCATGGCTGGACAGAGATTGAGTTGGATGGAAAACTCTATATCATTGATCCTCAGCGGGAAGCCCGTTATACGCAAAAAATGGGCGCTAACTACAACATTTATTTTGGAATTCCACATGAAAACGGTGCAGACTGGCGGTACTGGAGTCCTGATACGGAGGCAAATGCAGAACGTGATGCGCTCTTTAAGTCTGTAATGGATCCTCGTGTAGATCCTGGCGCTCCGGTAGGACCTGGCTCTGACTACGATCCAAACCCCGATCCTGGCTCCGATCCTGATGCAGAAACTGTTACCCTTCAAATTAAGATTACAGGCAATGGAACGGTAACCTGTGATGCGGCTTCCACAGGAGATAATACATACCAGGTTAAAACTGGGGATAAGATTCATTTAGAGGCGGTTCCTGGAGAGAACAGCGCATTTAGAGGCTGGTGGGATAAAAACAAGCGAGATTATCTGCTGGCAACAAATCCTGCCTTTGAAAGTGCAGCGCAAATATCTGCGGACGAGGGAGTTACATTCTTTATTGACGATTCCCTTGTAATTTCCAATGGTGTTGTTCTGATTGAAGCCGTATTTGAGAATACTTCAGATTTGACGATTGTGAGTTCCAGATCCGGCGCTGTTAAGAGTGACGGTACAGAAGTAGCTCCAGTACAAGAGCATTTGATTGGCGATCAGGTGAATCTGACAGCTGAACCGGAAGATGGGAAGTCTTTTACCGGCTGGTATGATGCAGAGGGAAAATGCCTAAGTACTGAGACTGAATATTCCTTTACCATGCCCACGACGGATACCGTGATTTATGCCCTGTTTGAGGGGGATGTGTTCTGTGATATTGCAGCGGATGTCTGGTATTTAGACGATGTGATGGAAGCAGTAGAGCGGGGCCTTGTGGTTGGCGTAACGCCGGTAACATTTGAGGGCGACAGGCTCTACACGCGAGCTATGACGGTAGTGATGTTGGCACGGCTGGAGCAGGCAGATGTAGACAATGCAGAGCCGGCGCCGTTCGTAGATGTAGACGCTGATGCATGGTTTGCGAAGTCGATTAACTGGGCATATGCCAACGGGATTATTACAGGCCGGGATGAGACGACCTTTGATCCGGATGCAAGCGTCACACGTGAGGAGTTCTTCGCAATGGTGGTGCGCTACCTGAACTGGAAGGGGTATCAGGTAGAGGGCGCAGAGCTTGAATATACGGATGTGGATCAAATTACGTTTGCGGAGGATTTGATTGAACAGGCTCAAGCCATGGGACTGATCCAAGGCGATACAAACGGTGCATTACGCCCCAGAGATAACCTGCTCCGCAGTGAAGGCGCGACGGTTATGGTGCGTGTGGCACGTTATATGGATGCCACACAACCCTGAGTTTAAGGCGGTCGACTCGATTTGTGGATCCATATTGGCTCTGCAAACCGGAATGCGTTCCCGTATAAATGTACTAGAGAAATGACAAACAGCCGGCAGAAATTATTTTCTGTCGGCTGTTTCTGCGCTTGCATTATTTGTTGCCTGGAATAAAGGGTTGAATGGCCTGGGCAACGCCGGAAATCGGCATTGTTTGGAGCCAGACTTTTCCGGGGCCAGTTAACACGGTATGAAAAAGACCTTCTCCACCCAAAAATTTATTTTTTATTCCAGCCACTTGCTGAATGTCAATGGAAACGCCAAGTTCAAAACCAGCAACATTTCCAGTATCTACAATTAGCTGCTCCCCATTGGATAATTGATATTCTATAAGATCACCGTCGATTTCAGCGAATGCGACGCCGCGACCGGACAATTTCTGCATAATAAAACCTTCTCCGCCAAAAAAGCCGGCTCCTAATTTTTTGCTGAAATGAATACTTAATTCGACACTGGCTTCTGAGGCCAGAAATGCTCTCTTTTGTAATATCACTTCTCGGCCCGGTTCAATATTTAATGGAATGATCTTTCCAGGAAAACTGGAACCAAAAGCAATCAGGCCAGCCCCGTTTTTTGCGGTATAGATATTTTGAAACATACTTTCACCTGATAATGCTTTTGAAAACATTTTGCCGATGCCGCCGCCTGTTGTGTCCATTTCTATATTGGGCGACTGCCACACCATGGATCCTTTTTCCGTGATCATTGTTTCTCCGCTGTCGAGATAACATATGACAACTGGAAATGCTCCGCCTTTTATTTCATATTTCATAGTAGTCTCTCCTTTTTATAATCCAAAGAGTATGTCGGCAGAAAATATATAAAAATAAATTCTGCTGAAAACTTTTACTATACTTATCATAGTCTAATATGGTAAAAATGCAAGGTATATTTTAAGAAAACGCGGGTCGCATTGCCTTTTCGAATATAAAAGCAACTTGAAAGAAAAGGAAACCTGTAAATGAATAGACATGCTTGTTTTTCAAATTTAGATATGATATTATAAATTTTATAAGAAACACGCTTGGGGTAGAGTATTGCTTGCGGGCTGTGGAGTGAACTGGAAAGGAGTCGTGCATGGAAAAATGTTAAAACGGATGATTAGCTTTATATTAGCGATTGCACTGTGTTGCAGTGTATTGTCGCCGGTGGTGGGGGCCGCGGATACCTTGCCGGTGGTCGAGACAGAGAACACAGCAGAAGTCATGACGGATGGCGCGGCATTTGGAGAATGGATGTCCGGAGAAATGACTGCGGAGGTTGTGAAGGCATGGACCGATGACGCATTGAGTACCAGTGAAGCGCGGACATTACTCAATAGCCAGGAATTGCATCCTCAGAGAACCGGGTGGGTAGAGCTGGATAATCTCATTGAGAATATGTTGGCGAATGCTGGAAGCGATACTTACAGTAAACTGCGGTATATGTATGACTGGCTGGTTAAAAACGTGACCTATAGCTGGGAAGGGTACAGTAATACCAATGCGTCAGCAGCAGCCTACAATAGTGTGACTGGTTATAATTATCTAAGGAATATGACCTATGACGGATATACGAAGACAATTCCTGATGATATGGCGAACCGAACCTATCACATTCTTACCGCGAGAAAAGGTGTCTGCTATGATTATGCCATTGCAATTGCAGTAGTCGCACGATACATTGGAATTGAGTCCTATGTTCACACCGGAAGGTTTATTTTTGAAGATACTTCCAATGGCGCTGGACATCATGGCTGGGCAATTCTGGTGCTGAATGGGGCTAATTATGTATTTGATCCCCAGCGTGATGCTAGAAATTATGAGTATTATGGGCGGAACGGCTACTATTTTGGCATTCCGTCAAACAAAACAAGCCGTTATCAGCCCAATTATTGGTCTGCTGATACAACAGCGAATGCGCAGCGTGATGCCAGTTTGCTGCCAGTTACGACAAGCCGCGGAGATGAGGCTACAATTGCCGTTGAGGTGGAAGGCACAGGAACAGTATCTGGCACCGGTAGTTATTATAAGGGAAAAACTGTAACATTAAAGGCTAGTCCGGCCGGCGGTGCCAGTTTTGGCGGCTGGTATGGAGCAGATGGAAGCTTGCTCAGTAAAGATGCCACCTATACGTTTACCGCGAAAGAAGACGTGGTAATTACTGCTAAATTTGTGGTTTCCGTACAGGCCCAGGCGTCTCGTTCTGGAAAAGTAACCGGAGCAGGCGATTATGTGGTTGGGACGACAGCGACGCTGACGGCAGTTCCCAACGATGGAGCGTCCTTTGATGGATGGTATGATGCAGAAGGTACGCGATTGAGCAGTGACACCAGCTATAGTGTGCTTGCGGATGCAAACAAAACGCTCTATGCTATGTTTGCTGGCGATCGGTTTTATGATATTCCGGTGAATGCCTGGTATGAAGAAGACGTTATGGAAGCAGTAGATCGCGGGATGGTTAATGGCGTTACGCCCATCAGCTTCTGTGGCGACAACAACTTTACCCGAGGAATGGCTGTTGTCATGCTTGCCCGATTGGATGGCGTGGATGTCTCTGAGGCGGCTGCAAGTCCCTTTGTAGACGTAGAAAAGGGGGCGTGGTTTGAGAGTGCTATTAACTGGGCTGCAGAAAATGGCCTTGTCAACGGCAAAGACGAAACACATTTTATGCCTGATGATCCAATTAAGAGAGAAGAGTTTATTGCAATTGTCGTTCGATACATAGAGTATAAGGGCCAAACATTGACCGGCCAAGAGTTGAGTTATACGGATGTAGACGAAATTGATGAATATGCAGTAGAATTATTGGAGAAAGCGCAAAATATTGGATTGATTGAGGGTGATCCCGGTGGAACCCTGCGTCCCAGAGCAACGTTGTTACGCAGTGAGGGAACAACGATCATGGTGAGGCTTGCTCACTATATGGATTCCATAGAAGAAGCAGATGAACCAGAACAGCCTGAGGCGTGAGATGAAAGGCAAACACCAAAGCGGCTGATACTCTCTAATTAAGAAAAGCCAGCAGACGAAGCTCTCGAGTCTGCTGGTTTTTCTTATTCTTCTGATTCTTCTCCCCCCTGTTGAGCGGAATAAAACCCGACACAGCGAATGCTGTGCCGGGCAGAGAGGGAAACTTAGAAATAGTAGAGCTCTTTTGCAGCACGCGTAAGTTCTTCCCGATCGTCAGGATGAGCCAAACCGATCAACATTTTTGCGCGCTCACGAACAGTGGTACCGCGAAGATCGGCAATACCATTTTCGGTAACTACATACTGGACATAGTTCCTCTGATGTGTTACCACAGCCCCAGGCGTTAGAGTAGCCTTAATTTTAGGCACACCCTTCTTGGTACGAGATTGGAAGCAAAGAATGCCCTTGCCGTGTTCTGCAAAATACGTACCCAAAGTGAAGCAGAAACCACCGCCGGAACCGGAATACTGAACAGGGCCAATAGACTCAGCGCAAACCTGGCCGGTCAAGTCAATTTCAACTAGGGTGTTGATGGAAACAATGTGATCCTGACGAGCAATGTTATGAGGGTTCAGAACCTCCGGGCCGGGCTTCATAACGCATTTTGGATTGTTGTGCAGGTACTGATATAGTTCGTGAGTACCGTCAGCAAATACGCCTACATGCAATCCTTTGTCATAGGCTTTTCGGGCACCGGTAATAACGCCGGCTTCAATTAAGTCTGCCATGGAAGATGTGAACTGCTCTGTGTGCAGGCCAAGGTCTTTTTTATCCATCAAGTGCTTGCCGACTGTATCCGGAATGCCGCCAATGCCCATCTGGATGGTGTCGCCGTCCTCAATCAGAGAGGCTACCATCTCACCAATCTTGTCTTCTTCAGGAGTTGTGGTGACAGGGCCGATGCAGTATTCAGGTGTGTCAACCTCATAGAGAAGGGTGACGGCTTCTACAGGAATAGCGACAGAACCGTTCATATAAGTTAGATTTGGGTTTACTTCGCAGATGATGGTTTTTTTCTGCTCAATGGCGTCTTTGATTGCGTAATATTCGATGGTCTGGTTCATACCAATATACATGTTGCCATGCTCATCCATAGGAGAAACCTGTGCAGTAAAAATATTGC
>CABRZL010000016.1 GCA_902475435.1 uncultured Eubacteriales bacterium
CCGCCCACTAAACATGCATTGTTACTGACTTGCCAACCCCCGTTGGTGTAAAATTTTACGTAGTTTGGCTTACAGGTGAAAATACTGATATCGGGTTTTTCTGACAGAATAAAATCTGCTGCTTTTTGAATCAGGCTTGTGCCGAATCCTTGTTGCTGATAATCCGGATGTGTAACTACTTCGCTTAGGCCATAGGCTAAGTAATCGATGCCTCTATGGGTTATTGCTTTCTTACGGACACCAACATGGCAAATTACTTGCCTATAATCCAATAGGATAAAAGACGTAACATAGGTGTCCGGTGCGGAAGGGAAGATTTCCTCTTTATCATCAGTTGGCCAAGCGGTTCCTTCCAGCCGAAGGATTTCCTGTTGGAGTTCTGTACTGGAGTTTTCTTGTGGATATCGAATTAGTTTCATATCATTTCCTATACCTATCTTTCGATTTGTTTTATTATAGCATGCAAACAAAAACATTTCACCGCTTTTTAAACTTTTTGACGTCAGATTTCGTTACATCTGTGTGAAAAACTTCATCAAAATGAAATATATTTTTTGTAATTTATTTTGAATAATAATACATTTTATATAAAATTAACAAAACGATAAATTATATTATTGACAAATAACAAAATGGTAATTATATTCAAAATAAGTATCTCTTTGGAGAATAAGGAAATAAAGGAATCCTGTTTCAGGAGGGACATAGGGGGAATCAGCGGGCATAGGAGCGAACTGTAATCTGCGTATTTTGTCGAATGTGGAAGAAAAATAAATGACAAAAAATGGAATTCGACAATTGCAAAAATTGACTTATTATGGTAAATTATTGACGTAAGCTTACAGAAAAGATTCAGGCGCCGGACAAGGTATGCTGGCGCGGGGGAGGATACTTTATTATGCAAACAATTCTGCGTGTTGTGATTGCAGACAACAATGAGGCATTTGCCGAATCTTTGAAAGAGACGCTGGAAAGCAATGGAGGCTATTCCGTTATGGCGATTTCCGGGAATGGGGAGGAAGTTGTAGATCTGGTGCGGAAGCATAATGCTGACATTTTGGTGATGGACCCGATGTTGACACAGCTTGATGGTATTGGTGTGCTTTCTCAATTGCAAAAGGGTGGAGTGCATCCAGCGGTGTTAGTAGTGGCCAGTTTTTCCAGTGAGTATCTTTTGCAGCGGATGAGTGAATTGGGCGTGGGGTGTTATATGCTTAAGCCATGCCGCTTGGAGGGGATTGTTCAGAACCTCAATATGCTCAGGCTCAGTACAGGCAGTACGAAAAATATTCCTGGCATGCAGCGTCAAAATGCAGTGGAAACATTGGTAACGAATGTAATTCACGAAATCGGAGTCCCAGCACATATTAAGGGATATCAGTATCTTCGCTATGCGATTATAGTTGCGGTAGAAAATATGGATGTGATTAACTCTATTACAAAAACGCTGTATCCCAAAGTGGCGGAAGCTTTTTCTACCACGCCTTCACGGGTTGAAAGAGCAATTCGACATGCCATTGAAGTGGCTTGGGATCGAGGCGATTTGGAGACTCTGCAAAAATACTTTGGCTATACCGTTTCGAACACGAAAGGAAAGCCCACCAACTCGGAATTCATTGCGCTTATTGCGGATAAGCTGCAATTGCAACTGAAGAACAGCGGCCTTATGCAGATGTAATATGAAGCAAAAAGCACGCTCTGCCTCTTTCCGGCGGAGCGTGCTGCTTTTACGGTTCAAAGTCGCCGGATAAAAATGCTATGGCATTTTCTACGGCATGACGCGTCTCATCATTGAGTGGCTTTCCGGCGTTTTCGTGGTCAAAGCTTCTGCAGAAGGCAGTCGTGTTTTTCCGAAGCATTTCCAAATGTCGCTTTGTGATGGTCAGTATATCTTGAGAAAATGCCAGATATTGCGCTTCTGGCAGGTTTTGTTTTCCCTCATCTAAAAGCAGTGCCGCGTGCTCCAGACAAAAGTAGGGCTGCTTCCGAAATTTTTCAGAGAATGCAGCGTCTTTTTTATAGATGTATATCACATTGGAGATATATTTTTGCTCAAAATCCTGAATTCGGGAACAAATGTAGCAGCTTTTTGCTGTTGAAAGTATTTCTGCCGCCGGGGAATCGCCGTCATATTTTTTGAATTTTCCCAGCTTTCCCGGTTTTCGATCCACCGGATCTGGAATTGACTCCAGCACGGCTTGGAGATGACTTTCCAGCATCAGAGCCAGGCTTAAACGGTTTCCCATATGCAGCATTTGATGAAAATGACTGCGGCAAAATCCCAGCCGGTTTGTAACGATGCGAATATCGGGTTCCATCATGGCCGCTCCCATGATATAGGTAAGACTCTGTTTCTCTAGTTTTGCCCGGAGCCGGCACAGGGGACAGCCGTCGTATTCGTCGAATGCTTCATTGATAGGAATGGTATAGAGCTGTTCAGCCATGATTTCCTCCGCCTTTCTTGATAAATCAAAAAAACTTGTGTATAATGGAAAATATTAAAATCTATTATACGGGATCTTTTACAAAATTACTAGACATAATTGGAGGCAGACGTCCTATGAATGAGTCTTTGGAACGTTCTTTTTTGATTACCTCTACAGAAGTAGATGTTTTTGGAAATTGCTGCCCTTCGGCGTTTTTGAGTTTTTTTCAGGATTTGGCCACCGAGCATGCGGGATTGATCGGAGCGGACCGGGAATACTTGATGGAGGAATATGGTGCGATCTGGATGTTGGTACGAGTTTGGTATCAAATTCGGCGTCCGCTTAAGATGGATGAAGAATTGACGATCCGGACGTGGCAGCGTGGAGCCGGTGGATTGATTGTGTACCGCGATTTTGATCTGTTCGTGGGAGACGAATATGTGGGAGAGGCTGTTTCTGCATGGGTTGTGGCCAATGCGGAAAGTCGGAAAATGCTTCGGCCGTCTTCCGTTGAGAACATTGCTACGGCTCCGGTGCCGGACAACGTGAAGGAAAAGCAGCTTAAGCTGATTCATACGCCGAAAAACCGAAAGAAGATTTATACAAAAACCGTTCGGTATTCTGACTTGGATATCAATGGACATATGAACAATACGAAATATGCCGATGTGTTGGTTGACGCATTGTCCGTGGACGAATTAAAAGATCGCTTTATTTCGGAAATGCAGCTCAACTACTCTATGGAATGTTATGCCGGGGAATCCATGGCGATATCCCGGGAAATGGAAGATAGAACCTGCTATATTGACGGATGCAGTGAGGATGGAACACGTAGATTTGAGGCAGTTCTACAATTTCGGCCGGATTATTTCAGTGGTCTTGACGCAGAGGCTGATATTGAGTACAATAAATAAAATCATTTGGAACGATACGGAATATATAAAAAGGAGAGGTTTGCATGATGGTAAATGATAATCCGGCGCAGAAGTTCTGCAAAGAGGGACTCACCTTTGACGATGTGCTGCTGATCCCCGCGGCCAGTGAGGTTGTGCCGCGTCAGATTTCGCTTGGAACACAGCTGACACAGAAAATTCATCTGAACATACCGCTCTTGTCCTCTGCCATGGACACAGTTACAGAGTATAAGATGGCCATAGCAATGGCTCGAGAGGGCGGCATTGGCATCATTCATAAGAATATGACCATTGAGGAGCAGATCGAGCAAGTCGATATGGTCAAACGGTCTGAAAACGGTGTCATTACAGATCCGTTTTTCCTGGCACCGGACAACACGCTTCAGGATGCAGACAATCTGATGAGTAAATTCCGCATTTCGGGCGTTCCCATCTGTGTAGAAGATCGCAAGCTGGTTGGCATTATTACCAACCGTGATATGAAATTTGAGACAGATTTCTCCAGGCCTATTTCAGAAGTGATGACCCATGAGCATTTGGTGACCGCCAGGGAGGGAATTACCCTGGAGGAAGCGAAGCAGATTCTTCGGAAACACAAGATCGAAAAACTGCCTATTGTAGATGAGCAGTTCCGGCTCAAAGGTTTGATCACGATTAAAGATATTGAAAAAGCGGATAAATATCCGAATTCTGCCCGGGATGAATCAGGACGGCTGCTTTGCGGGGCAGCCATCGGTGTTACCGCAGATGTTGTGGAACGGGCCGAGGGACTTCTCTCTGCGGGGGCCGATGTGCTGGCTTTGGACAGCGCTCATGGCCACTCTAAAAATATTATTGAGTGTGTAAAGAAAATAAAAAAACAGTTTCCGGATGCCCAATTGATTGCAGGTAATGTGGCGACTGCGGGCGGTACGGAGGCATTGATTGAGGCTGGGGCCGACTGTGTGAAAGTTGGTATTGGGCCTGGATCTATTTGTACCACCCGTGTGGTAGCAGGCATTGGCGTGCCGCAGATTACAGCGATCTATGATTCAGCTTGCGCGGCAAAAAAATATGGTGTTCCGATTATCGCTGACGGCGGCATTAAGTATTCCGGCGATATTGTCAAGGCACTGGCGGCCGGCGCGAGTACCGTTATGATGGGGTCCATGCTGGCGGGTTGTGAAGAGAGCCCGGGAGAAACTGAAATCTATCAGGGCCGGCAGTTTAAGGTTTACCGTGGCATGGGATCTCTGGCGGCTATGGCAAAAGGGTCGAAGGACCGTTATTTCCAGGAGGGAAATTCCAAACTGGTGCCGGAAGGCGTGGAAGGCCGTGTGCCTTATAAAGGCAGTCTCTCGGATACGGTATATCAGCTTTTGGGTGGAATTCGTTCAGGAATGGGCTATTGTGGCTGCCCCACCATCGGAGATCTGCAGGCAAGGGGCCAGTTTGTGCGGATCACAAATGCAGGGCTTGTGGAAAGCCATCCGCATGACATTACCATTACCAAGGAAGCTCCAAATTATTCAAGAGGTTAAGGAAACATTGAGTTGCCCCAAAGGAGATTCCTCTGGGGCAGCTTTTTACTAAGGGAAGAAATTATGGTAGATATTTATGTTAAAGATTTGGTGAAGTCTTTTGAAGTTGGAAAAAATCTATTGGATGGGTTGAGTTTTGAGATTCAGCAAGGAGAGCGGGTAGGACTGTTAGGCAAAAACGGAGCTGGAAAAACCACGGTATTTCGTATACTTACCGGAGAAATAGACTATGATGAGGGAACGGTGGAGATCGGTGCTGGGAAAAAGATTGGACTGATTTCGCAAATTCCCCGTTATCCGGCAGACTATACTGTGGAGCGGGTGCTTCGCTGCGCGTTTGTGGAATTGGATGCGATCCGAAGAAAAATGGATCAGCTTGAAAAACAAATGGCCGAAAATCCTACGGAACAGGTTTTAAAAGAATATGACAATTGTTCCACTCGGTATCAGGTGGGCGGCGGCTATGATATAGATGTCAACGTAGATAAAATCTGCAATGGACTTGGGATCCCTAAGGAAATGAGGATGCAGCTGTTTGCCATGCTTTCCGGTGGGGAGAGAACCCGGGTGAATCTGGCGCGACTACTGCTGGAGGAGACGGAAATTCTGCTTTTGGACGAACCGACCAACCATTTAGATATGAAAAGCGTGGAGTGGCTGGAGGAGTATCTTCTGAAGTTTAAGGGAACCGTTTTGACCATTTCCCATGACCGGTACTTTCTGGATCAGGTGGTGAACCGCATTATAGAGCTGCGGGGTGGAAAAGCGGAATATTACAGTGGCAATTACTCTTTCTATGTGGAGGAAAAGGAGGCTCGTTATCAGCTTCAGCTTAAACAGTATGAACAAGAGCAGGCAAAGATACAACAGCTGACCTATACCATGGAACGAATGAAAGGCTGGGGTATCAATAATCGAACGCTGTACCGTCGGGCCATGAGTATACAGAGCCGTATTGACCGCATTCAAAAGACAGAACGTCCAACGAAAGAAAAGATGATGCATGCCAGTTTCGGGCAAAGGGAATTCCACGGAGATGAGGTCATGGTGCTGAAAGATTTATCCATGGGATATGGAAACCGAACGCTGTTTTCAAACGTCAATCTGCTGGTTCAGGGGGGCGAACATATCGCACTTTTGGGGGATAACGGTACAGGAAAATCCACGTTTTTAAAGCTTCTTATGAAAGAGGAATTGCCTACAGGTGGAAAAATCAAAT
The DNA here is from genome assembly GCA_902475435.1 of uncultured Eubacteriales bacterium. Taxonomy (GTDB): domain Bacteria; phylum Bacillota; class Clostridia; order Oscillospirales; family Oscillospiraceae; genus HGM13006. Next base: position 6,080 of record CABRZL010000016.1, read on the forward strand.
TTGGTCCATCCGTCAAGATGGCATATCTTCCCCAGATTATTCACTTTGACCACCCTGAGCGCAGTGTGCTGGACACAATGATTTATGAGAAGAATTATACCACGCAGACCGCAAGAAACCGGCTGGGGGCATTTCTGTTTTCCGGAGAAGATGTCTTTAAGCCCGTAGCGGCACTGTCGGGTGGGGAGCAGAGCCGCCTGCGGCTGTGCATGCTGATGGATGAAGAAATCAACCTTTTAATTCTGGACGAGCCGACCAACCATTTGGATATTGCGTCTCGGGAGTGGATTGAGAACGCAGTGGCTGAATTTTCCGGAACGCTGTTGTTTGTTTCCCATGACCGGTACTTTATTGACCAGTTTGCAGATCGAATCTGGGAACTGGAAAACGGCGTCATCTCCGATTTTAAGGGAACCTACCGTCAGTTTCGTGCAATGAAACAAAAACAGGCGGAGTGTCAGGTGCAGGAAAAGAAGGAGAAAAAACAGCGGCCGGCACAGACCATTCAGAAAAACGGAAAAAATTTGGAGAGACAGATTGCCAAACTGGAAAAGGAAATTGAAAAGCAGGAGGCGCAGATCTCCGAATATGATGAAAAAATTCAGGCTGCGGCAACAGACTATCTGGAGCTGGCCAAGCTGATGAACGAGAAAGAAGAAGCACAGGCAGAATTGGATACACTGTATGCCGAATGGGAAGAGCGGTCTGCTATGCTGGAGGAATAATATGAGAAAACTTTGGATTCCAGCGGGCATTTTTTTGCTGGTGGGTGTCGTAATGCTATGCTTGCCAACACACATGCAAATGACAGGTGTCGTATTGGTTTTGCTGGGGCTGGCGATTGGACTGAATGCTATGTTCACCGGCCGGGGCGGAAATGGACTTCGTATGTGTATGTGGATTCTTACGATGTTGACATCCGTGGGAGTGATTGCGTTGATGAGCTGCATGAATCTTATTACATGCAGCGGTCGTACTGACTGGGAGCGGGCGGAGGATTCAGAATATGCCGTCGTACTGGGTGCGGCAGTACAGGAGAATGGCGAGCCTTCCAGAATTATGCGATCCCGGTTGCAAGCGGCGCTGGAGTTTATGGAAAAAAATGAAACGGCTGTGGTCATTCTATCTGGAGGACAAGGGGGCAATGAGCCAAAGTCCGAGGCGCAATGCATGTATGAAACAATGTTGGAAATGGGCGCAGATGAAAGCCGTCTCCTGCTGGAATCAGAGAGCCACACGACCCGGGAAAATCTGAAAAACAGTCTGGAAATCATTGAGAGCCGGGGAGGGACAGAACAACCGGTTGCAATTATCACCAGTGAATTTCACCAACGCCGGGCTGAATACATAGGGAACTACCTTGGTATGGAGACCTGTCCTGTATCCGGCCATACGGATCAGTGGTTTTATCGAGTAAATTATACGCTGCGGGAGGTCTTTGCATTTGTGAAAGCGGCTTTTGAGCGTGGTACGGATTGACTTTCCCATACGCGGGCAGTATAATGCAGAAGAAAGATTTCAACGTAAAATTTAAGGGAAAGGATCAATGAACTTATGAGTGAAAACTGTAATGGGAATTGCTCAAGCTGCGGAGAAACTTGTGATAGCCGTCAGGAGGAAAGCCTGCTGGCCCAAGCCAATCCGCTGTCCGATGTGAAAAAAGTCATTGCTGTGGTAAGCGGAAAAGGCGGTGTGGGCAAGTCGACAGTAACGTCTATGCTGGCAGTAGAAATGAACCGTAGAGGATATAAAACCGCAGTTTTAGATGCGGATATCACGGGTCCGTCTATTCCGACGGCGCTGAATATCCATGGCCGGCCCTCTAGTTGCGAGGAGGGAATGATCCCAATTTCATCTGAAACTGGGATTGACGTTATGAGCATCAATCTCCTACTGGAGAAGGATACCGACCCTGTGATTTGGCGTGGACCAATTCTGGGCGGGGTAGTGAAGCAGTTCTGGACGGATGTAGTCTGGAAAGATGTAGACTTCATGTTTGTAGATATGCCGCCGGGAACCGGCGATGTGCCGTTGACTGTGTTTCAGAGCCTACCTGTAGATGGCATTGTAGTGGTGACAAGTCCCCAGGAATTGGTTTCCATGATTGTAAAAAAGGCTGTCAATATGGCGGAAATGATGCATATTCCGGTCATTGGCCTGGTGGAAAATTACAGCTATTTGAAATGTCCGGATTGTGGCAAGGAGATTCAGGTGTTTGGCAAGAGCAATATTGACGAGATTGGGAAGGAATTGAAGATTCCGGTGCTGTGCAAGCTCCCAATTGATACCCATTTGGCGGAAGCCATGGATGAAGGCCTGTTGGAACATGCCAAGGTCGATGCAATTGCTCCAGCAGCAGATGCTATCGAAAAATTTTAAAAATCTCAAACTGCGCCTCCACGTTTGAAAACACCAGTGGAGGTGCAGTTTTATGCTATCGGGTTGAACATGTTGCCAGAATAGAGCGTTTGATTGCATAAGGGGAATATTCGGACGGTTCTAGTGTCTTGAACGCTCTTCTGTTGCGGCAATAGGCTGCAGTTTGTTGAAAAGAAAATTAAGAGAACTTTAAGAATATTTCTATGGATTCTTCACTGAAATATTTGGTATTCTTTTTGTACCAATTTTCCAAATATTTTGAGGAGGATTCCAAGAATGAAAATTGTCTCAAATGGCCAATCTGGTGTTGAAATCCAACTTGGATTATGGGATACGCTCGTAAATTTATTTTCGATTGAACCCAATTACTTGTTTGGGTTTGTAATCATCGGAATTTTATTGGCGGTATTGTTTCGGAAAAACAGGGATATTCCCAAAGTCAAAACGGCCGTCATATCGTTGATTCTATATTATTACCTGTGCCTGCTGTGCAACATTGTCGGTACTCCCACGCTTAGTGAGTTTGTGAGGTTGTCGCAGTTGGGAGAGGCGTTTTTTCATCCTAATATCAATATTATTCCGTTGAGCGATGGATTCAGCTTAAGCTTTATATTAAACATTTTGCTGTTTATCCCATTAGGTCTGTTATGTCCTTTGATTAGCAGAACATTTGAGCGCGCAAGGAATATGTTGTTCGTAGGACTTGGGCTGTCGATGTTTATTGAAATCCTCCAACTGTTCACATTGTATCGAGCAACAGATATCAATGATCTGCTTACCAATATAGTCGGGACAATGATAGGTTATTTATGTTTTCGATTGGCTGTAAAATTACGAATTATAACATTAAATTCTCCTCATATGCCACAGGAAAGAGATGGATCTGCTGCCTTGCCCATTATTCTGATGGCAGTTGCTTTCGGTTTGGGATTCTTCAGCTAAGCACTGACAAGGTTCTGATGACGAAGCAAATGTGAAGCCCTTGGATTAAAAGACCAGTATGAATAGAGTCCTGCCCGTCGTATGGGCTATGTCGATGGCCTTGGGGATAGCCGTTGGGAAAGCATAACATAGGAAGCCGCCCAGACCGGAGAGGGATTGCCGGTGAGGGCGGCTCGAATTAGTGTAAGCTGCAAAAATGATATATGGGGAAGTTATAGTGCTCCTGAAAACAACATCCCATTGTATATAGGTTCATCCGACGATGTTGCCACTGGCCGTGACGCGGGCCACCAAATTTCCTGGCTCGTCAAATACCGAGATTTCGTAATACACAGTGGTGCGACCTTCCCGAATCATTTCCGCACGGGCTGTAAGCCGGTTTCCCTTGGCAGCACGTAGAAAAGTGATCTGGCTGGAGGTGGATACGGTGGGCCGTTTTCCAAAGTTTGAAGCAACTGCAAAGGAAAAGTCGGCCAACGTAAACAATACGCCGCCCATGACGTTGCCCAGTGCATTGCGGTGATGTTCTGTCAGCTGAAGTGAGCAGACGGCATGGTTCTCACCCAGTTCTTCGATCACAGCGCCGTTTTCTGTAGCAAAATGGTCGTTTTGAAAATATGATCTGGCTTCTTCAATATTCTTCATGGAATGTCCTCCCAAATGTCACTAAGGAATTGCCGAAACGCTGTAGGCAATGCTATGCTTTTGTATACGGTGTTCCGATCTTCCCAAAGAAATATGTCGTTCATATTGCCGCAGTGGAGCCGTACACCAGTCATGTTCCACTGAATATGGGTAAAGATATGAGTACGTCCCACGGTTTTTTCTAAATACTGTGGGTGTAGGTCCCAGGATTCAGCAGTTTTTAGAATTTGCTGTGTAGACAAGATTTCCGGTACATGGGGAAATTCATACAGACCAGCCAAGAGCCCTGTGTCAGGGCGGCGGCGCAGGGCGACTTTATCTCCGCAGGTTAATAGGAACACGGTCATATCCTGTTGTTTTCGCTGCTTTTTTTGCGCTCGAACCGGGAGCTTGTCTATGGTATTTCGCTTTCGGGCCAGGCAAAGGTCTCCCACCGGACAGCTTTCGCATTGGGGTGCGCCGTTTGGAAGACATACTGTAGCGCCCAGTTCCATCAATGCTTGGGTAAATGCTCCGGCCTGAGCTGGATAAATTTCAGACAGTTCCTGAGAAAAACGTCGCTTTACCCGAATATCGTCTGTACAGCTGTGGTCATCCAAAATGCGGCTGATGACCCGAAGTACATTGCCGTCCACAGCAGGGGTTTTCGCATCAAAACAAATCGAGGAAATTGCTCCGGCCGTATAGTCCCCGATCCCAGGTAGAGCGCGAATAGCAGCATATTCGGACGGAAATATACCATCATGTTCCGTCTGAATCACTTTTGCAGCCTTTTGAAGATTACGGGCTCGGCTGTAATAGCCCAGGCCCTCCCAGAGCTTGAGCAGTTCTGTCTCTTCGACCTCTGCCAATGCTGCAATTGTGGGAAGTCGTTCCAAGAAACGAATATAGTATCCCTTAACAGCCTCTACGCGGGTTTGCTGAAGCATAATTTCAGAAAGCCAGATATGGTAAGGCTCACGATCACGCCGCCAAGGAAGATCCCGCTTGTGACTGGAAAACCAAGGAAGCAGCCGTTGAGGAAGAATTGCAAGTAGGGTATTCATCAGCGGTTGTCCACCGTTTCGGGGTATAGATCGTGATTTTGAAGCCGATTCCAGGCAACTTCCTCCCAACGGGTTCCGGGACGCCCATAGTTGCAATAGGGATCAATAGAGATGCCGCCTCGCGGTGTAAATTTTCCCCAGACTTCAATATATTTCGGTTCCATAAGCCGGATCAGATCTTCCATAATGGTATTTACACAGTCTTCGTGGAAGTCTCCATGATTCCGAAAGGAAAACAAATAGAGTTTAAGACTTTTGCTTTCCACCATTTTTACATCAGGCACATAGCTGATATAGATGGTGGCAAAGTCCGGTTGTCCGGTTATGGGACATAGGCTGGTAAATTCCGGACAGTTGAATTTTACAAAGTAATCGTGATTGGGATGCTTGTTTACAAAGGTTTCCAGAACCTCCGGAGCATAGTCTGTGGGATATTGAACACCACGATTTCCCAGCTTTGTGATACCGGAGAGTTCTTCACTTGTTCTGCCAGATGCCATCATACTTCCTCCCCATAGAGCGGATCGCAAACGCCGTTTTGTTCAAAGGCTCTTTTTCGATCAATACAAGTTCCGCAGTGCCCGCAGGGCTTATCGCCGCCTTCATAACAGCTCCAGGTTAATTCATAGGGGACGCCCAAGCGCAGGCCGGTTTTTACTACTTCCGCTTTACTGACTGATACAAAGGGAGCCTCCAGGCGGAGCAGACCGCCGGTTCCTTCTGTAATCGCCTGGTTCATAGCCTCGACGAATTGTATGGAGCAGTCGGGATATGCGGCTCCAGCAGCATCGTCTGCGTGAGCGCCATACATGATCTTGGAACAGCCGCGACTCAGAGCAATGCTGGCAGCAGCGGAGAGAAAAAGACCGTTACGAAATGGAACATAGGTGGATACCGGGGCCTGACCGCCTGTTTTTTCAATTTGCTGAGCATAGCTTTCCTGGGGAATTTCTTCTGAGGACTGCTTTAAAAGGCTGCAGTTGCTGTCGGAAAAAATTGTGCTGAGATCCAGTTCCATTCGTTCTACGTCGTAATATGCTGCGACGTCCTTGGCGGACCGAATCTCCCTATCATGCTTTTGACCATAATAAATGGACAGAGCCAGAACCTCTTCCGGTCCGGCCTCTTCAACTGCCAACCCCAGACAGGTGGTAGAGTCCACGCCGCCGCTGGATAATACGAGAATTTTCATTTCAGTAGCGCCTCCATTCGCATTTGCAGCAACGGTTCCGTCTGAAACCGGCCGCGGTAGGTTTCCGTGATGGTTTTTGTACCAGGTTTTTGAATCCCACGGGCAGTCATGCAGCTGTGGCATCCGGAAATAACAACGGCTATATCCTCTGAACCTGTGACGATAGAGATAATTTCCGCAATATCCTTGCCGAGGCGTTCTTGCAGCTGAAGCCGCCGGGCGGCCATATCGGCAATTCGGGCGATTTTGCTGAGGCCGATCACTTTTCCCTTGGGGAAATAGCCAACGCTGACCTTCATATCATACATCAGCGCCAAATGGTGCTCGCAGTAAGAGAATACGTCGATATCCCTGACAACAACCAAATCGTTGGGATCACCTGCGTCTTCAAAGGTTTTATCAAACATGGCGGCAATTTCCGCATTGGTATAGTTCATCCCCTGAAAGACTTCTTCGAACATTTTTGCTACGCGCTGCGGTGTCTCCCGGAGACCTTCCCGTTCCGGATCATCACCCAGTGCGCTTAGAATGCCTTTTACATGCGTTTCAATTGCTTTGGTATCAATCATATTTTATACGCCCCGTTCTTCTGGGTTCCAGATAAATTTGTGCATCTGAAGCTGTAGTGTCACACCCGTTAAATGGTGTAATTTCATAAATTCTACAATATCTGCCGGCTGGATCTGTCCAAATACAGGACTCAGATACACGTGAGTTCGTGGAACCAGATTGTATTCCTTTATAATTTCGGTGGATCGCGTCAGGTCTTCTTCACTGCCACAAACGAATTTTACGGTATCTCTTTGATCCAGCACCTTGAAATTTTCCGGATACATGAATCGTTCCATACCGCTTGTGGGCAATTTGTAATCCATCGTGAAGGAGGGACGGTTTGGGATATCCATAAAGGGCTTCAGAGGTAAGCTGCCATTTGTTTCTACTTCGACATAGAGCTGGGGATCTCTGCAGAAAAGAGCGAGCAGAGAATATATATCCTCCTGTAACAGAGGTTCCCCTCCGGTAACCGTGACGTTTTCGGCGCCGCTTTCCTTTAGCGCAATATAAAGCTGATCCTGAGACATGGGAGTAAAAGCGGCGCCGGGGACATTTGCCCAGGCAGTATCGCAATAACCGCACTTTAAATTGCAGCCGGTAAAGCGAATAAAAAAGGACAATTGACCGGCTTTGGTGCCCTCTCCATTTATACTGAGAAACGTTTCAGCCACATGATAGCTGGACAATTTACTGAGCCTCCTCTTCTCCGGTATAGCGGGCACAATTCGTTGGGGTTTCATAGACGGCCACTTCTTGCATATAATAACCCCGGCGAGAAAGCTGGTCATAAAAATAGTGAGCCATGTTTTCCGCCGTGGTACGAAACGGCAGCGTTACGATTCGAAAGTCCTCAGCCTGTAGGGCTTGCAGCGTTTCCGGCTTCAGAGATCCGTGTTCCAGAAGAAGCGCATGATCAAATTTATCGGCCAAAAGGCGCAAATCGGATTTTAAATCACCAAAGTCTGTGAGCATACCCTGCTGTGGGCCCTCTGCCTGAAGAGCTTTTCCACGAACGGTTGCGATTACACGCCAGCGGTGTCCGTGAAGATTCTTACATTTGCCCTGATAACCTTTTAAAAAATGGGCGGCATCGAAGCTTGCCTCTCCCTGTAAATAGTACAATATAAGTTCCTCCTAACATTAAAAAAGGGCGCAATGCGCCCCCTAAAGCATCCCGTAGGATGCACACCTGGTTTTGTTTACTGACAGGAGGGCCGCGAACTGTCAAATAGATTGGGGACGTGCCTTAGTGCACGTCCCCGCAATTATATCATACTTTCAAAAAAAAGCAAGAGGCTAGCTCGAACCTAATTCTTCTGCATAGCATTGGGCCAGTTCTTCTGCATCAGCCAAAAGACGGGCAATTTTTTCACGTCCCATTTTTTCCATCACGCGCTGATTTGTAGCCATGATTTTCTGAGATTCCGTTTGATAGAGCGAGCGACCGGTATCTGTAAGGGAGACAAATGTGTTTCGACGGCTGCTAGGATCCACAGTCCGAAGAATCCATCCCTTTTCCTCCAGCGTTTTTAACATTTTGGATACCATAGACACAGAGATCATCAGCCGTTCTGCCAGTGTGGAGACATACACGCCGGGCTTATCCGAGTGTTCTGTTTGCGCTTTCCAGATTGCAGAAACAGCCATAAATTCAGCTTGCGTCATGACCTCTAATTCAGAGCCCCAATGGATGCGCCGGAACTGCTGTAACAGCTGAAAGAAGCCACCTTTTCCAAATTCCAGATCCATGACATCATCCCTTTCTTTTTGCCATTTTACAATAAAAAATTTCTTGTGTCAACAGTTGTGATATTCAAAAATTATTCACACCTTGTATTGTTTATTGTGGTATGGTATCTTATATTGTACGTCCTTTGAAGAAAGGAGCATTCCAGGTGCTTGAGTTAAAAGATATTAAAAAAACATATACTTCTGGAGGGGAATCGGTCCAGGCCTTAAAGGGAATCAATATCGCTTTTCGAGAGAGCGAATTTGTCTCAATTTTGGGGCAGTCCGGCTGTGGAAAGACGACGATGCTGAATCTCATTGGTGGCCTGGACAACTATACCTCCGGAGATTTAATCATTAACGGTAAATCCACCAAGGAGTTTCGGGATCGGGATTGGGATACCTACCGGAACCACTCCGTCGGTTTTGTATTTCAGAGCTACAATCTGATTCCGCATCAGAGTGTACTTTCGAATGTGGAGTTGGCGCTGACCTTGTCAGGCGTATCCAAAACAGAGCGGCGGAAACGGGCAAAAGCGGCGCTGGAACAGGTTGGATTGGGAGATCAAATGAAGAAAATGCCGAACCAGATGTCTGGTGGGCAAATGCAGCGGGTCGCGATTGCACGGGCGCTGGTCAACAATCCGGATATTTTGCTGGCAGATGAACCAACCGGTGCGCTGGACTCTGAAACTTCTGTGCAGGTTATGGAGATACTCAAAGAGGTGGCAAAGGATCGATTGGTGATCATGGTTACCCATAATCCGGAACTGGCGGAGCGCTATTCCACCCGTATTGTTCGGCTTCTGGATGGAGAAATTATTTCTGACAGCATGCCCTTTGATCCGCAATCAGAAAGTTTCGTGAAGAAAGATGAGGGAGCAGTAAAAAAGCCCTCTATGTCTTTTTTCACTGCATTAAGCCTATCCCTGAATAATTTGATGACAAAAAAAGGAAGAACAATTTTGACGGCCTTTGCCGGCTCCATTGGTATTATCGGCATTGCATTGATTCTGTCCTTGTCTAATGGCATGCAGGGCTATATTGATGATATGGAAGAAGATACTTTGACGTCATATCCGATTACCATTCAACAGGCGACTATGGATATGGCATCTATGATGAGTACCATGATGGGAGTACAAAATTCTCAGCCGCATGATGACGGACTGGTCCACTCCAGCAACATTATGACGGATATTATTGGTTCCTTAATGCAGGAAATTACCACAAATGATCTCAAAAGTTTTAAATCGTATCTAGAAAAGGATGGAAACGAAATTGCAGCGCTTTGTTCTGAAATTAAATATTCTTATCCTACGGAGATTGGTATTTACACACAGACAGATAAAGGAGTTCATCGGGTAAATCCCGTATCTGTGCTGGATGAAATTGGACTGGGCGAAATTGCAAGCAGTATGCAGATGAATAATATCAGTGTCTGTACAGAACTGGTGGACAGTGAGACAATGCGGGACAGCGACTATGAATTGGTTGCGGGCACCTGGCCGGAGGCATATAATCAAGTAGTATTGATTGTAAATGAAAACAACGAAGTCACGGATTATACACTGTATGCACTGGGGCTTCGAGACACGTCCGTTTTAAAGGAAGATATCCAAAAGATGCAGCAGGAAATTGCAGAACAAGGCTCTGTCACAGGAGAGACTGCCATCGAGGATGAAGAAACCACATATACCTATGATGATTTGATGAACCTGGATCTTCGCTTGGTGATTCCTACCGACTATTATGAGAAACAGGAGGATGGGACTTATCTGAATATGCAGGAAAACGAAGCCTATATGGAGGATCTGGTGGCGGATGCAGAGCAGTTGCATGTTGTGGGAGTTGTCCGTACGGTTAACGACAATGGCAGTGAATATGGAAAGATTGGATACACCACCGCATTAACCGAATATGTAGTTAACCAAGTGGAAGCCAGTGACATTTTACGCCAGCAGAAAGATGCCCCCGATATTGACGTATTTACGGGTCTACCGTTTCCAGATACAGAAGCTGCAGAAGCAATTGAGGCGCAGCAAAGTACGGATGAAGATGTAGCAGAAAATGCAGGACTGTCAGAGGAGCAGGCAGCTTTGGTAGAAGAAACTGTTGCCGGATTACCGGATATGTATCAAAGTCAGCTTGCGGAATTGAAACCTTCGGAACAAGCGGAGATGCTGATCTCTTACGGCTTACTGGACGAAGCTACTTTTGATGCGTTGGGTAGTGGGACGGAGCAATCAGAATCGCAGATTTCGGACTCTACCTATGAGGAGAACCTGAATCTACTCCATGCAGCGTCTTTAGATGAGCCCAGCTCAATCAGTCTATATGCGGCCAGCTTTGAGGACAAAGAGGCCATTACAGAGGCTTTAGATGCTTATAACGACCGCCAGTCTGAAGCGGGAAATGAGGATCAGGTCATCCAGTATACAGACTATGTTGGGATGCTGATGAGTTCCGTGACGGATATTGTAAATATGGTCAGTTATGTGCTCATAGCCTTTGTGGGAATTTCCCTTGTGGTTTCGTCGATTATGATTGGAGTCATCACGTTGATCTCTGTACAGGAGCGTACCAAGGAGATAGGAATCCTCCGGGCAATAGGTGCATCCAAACGGGATATATCACGGGTATTTAATGCAGAGACGCTGATCATCGGTCTCGCTGCCGGTGTGCTGGGAATTGTAATTACCGTGTTGCTCAACATACCCATCAATATGCTGATTGATCATTTGGCGGGAATAGGCGATGTCGCCCAACTTCCGCCGGTGGGCGCTGCAATCCTGGTGGCGATTTCTGTGGTATTGACAGTGGTTGCAGGGCTGATTCCGGCGAAAGCTGCTGCAAAAAAGGACCCTGTAGAAGCATTGCGAACAGAATGATAAAATGGCGCGGTCCAGGCATACGGACCGCGCCATTGATATGTCTTGCAATCTCTTTTTTGCTGTGATATGCTCTAAGCAGTAAAAGAGAGGGGCGTTGATTATGAAACCGAAAAAGTATGTGATTGTGATGTTGTGCTTGAGTGTGTTTCTGAGTTTCTGTTCCTGCGGATCAAAGGCAGGAGCGCTTTTAGAGGATGCCAAAAGCCTGCTCAGTGGGGAACTCAGCACCAATCAGGCAAAAGAACTGGTACAGGGGAATTTGGATGTGATTTATCACAATAGTTATACTGACGACTATCTTGAAATGGTGAATTCTACTTCGGCGGAGGCAGAGCAACAATATTATGACGGTTTGGATGTAGAAGTACAATTCTTTGAACAATATTTTGGAATTGAATATGATAATGAAGAAATTCATTCCAGACTAGTAGAACTTTATGATCAGATTTATTCCAAGTCTCAATTTTCGGTAGGAGAGTCTGTGCGAGATGACGAGGGAAACTATGTAGTAACAGTGACTGTGCAACCCTTAGATATTATTCAGAAGTCGGTGGAAGATCTGCCGCCTGCTGTGGATCAGTTCAACAGTCAGTATACCCAGGAACAAATTGATGCGATGGACGAAGAAGCATACAAAGCGTATGACGCGAAGTGGGCGGATATGGTGATTTCAGTTGTCGAGGAAAATCTGACTGATATGGATTATTTGCCAGAACAAACCGTGGAAATGAAGGTGGCAAAATCCGACGACCTTTGGGGAATTACCGACGACAGCATGGGAGAAATCGACACATTGATGATTCAATATTAGTAGGTCAGGAAATGATTGATCCCAATTTTATGGTGTTTTATCAAGATGGGATAAATCCATATCATACCATTTAGACTCAATGCCGCAAACGGAGAAGCCAAGTTTGCTATAGAGCTTTAGCGCGGGCAAATTATCAGATGCGACAGTCAGCGTTGTTTCCGGGCCGGGGCAGTGCGCCAGCAGACTGAGGGTTAACTCCATGCCGCATCCGCGATAGTCCGGCAAAAGCCCTACGGCAGCAAGCTCATTTTCATGTAATTCCCCGATGCCGCATGGAGTTCCGGTATTGGTCAACGCCAGAAAAGCCTGCTGCCCGCAGCGATAGATTCGGTCAATTTGAGACCGGTCATAAGTCAAGGCATGAGAAACAGATTGAAAGCATTGATTGTAGATTTGCTGATAAATTGTATCATTGTCCGGGTTGATCGGTGTCAAAGAAATAGGAGAATCCAGTATGGGCAGGGATGATTTGGCGATTCGGAGATGGTAAATATCATATGCGTGGGGAAAAGGGAGCTGCTCGCCAGTATCCCCTGGCGATACAAAACAAAGCTTTGCACCGCAGGAGTGACAAAAAGCAGCACATTCCTGAAGCATGGGAGAAAGCCCTCCGGGAATGACCGTCCGGAGTACAACATAAGCTATGCCGCGGTGAGGAATTTCTGTTAAGATCAGGGTAGCGGTGCCGCCCTGGGATATAAACACAGGAATATTCTTCATCAAAGATCACCTGAGCGTAGTATACCATGAAGCCGAAATTTCATCAACCATGGACGAAACTTCCTGTTGCGAAAAAGGAAAATCTATGCTAGAATAAGCCGATTTAAAATACTATGGGAGGATGTCGAATTGAAACTCAGGAATCTCATTGATATGGAAGATCTCACACTAGAGGAATGGAACGAGATTTATGGGCTGGCCAGTCAAATCATCGCACATCCCAAGGATTTTTCGGATGCGCTTCATGGTGATGTGATGGCCAGCCTGTTTTACGAACCTTCCACTCGGACAAATTTTTCCTTCCAGGCGGCAATGCTGCGATTGGGTGGAAGCGTGTTTGGGTTTGCAGACCCAAGGTCTTCCTCGACGTCCAAAGGTGAAACATTGAAAGATACGATTAAAATGGTTTCATCCTATGCTGATGTGATCGTTATGCGTTCCCCCAGGGAGGGAGCGGCCAAAGCGGCATCGTTGTACTCTGATGTGCCTGTGGTAAACGCCGGCGATGGAGGACATATGCATCCCACCCAAACCCTGGCGGATCTGACCACAATCGCCACGTTGCGGGGTGGAATTCAGGATCTGAATGTGGGGCTTTGCGGCGATTTAAAAAATGGTCGGACTGTACATTCTCTCATTAAAGCGTTGGCCAAATTTCCGGGTATTCGGTTTTATCTCGTTGCACCCCGGGATTTGGCAGTTCCGGGTTACATGCTGGAATTCTTGAAGGAAAAGCACTTGCCTTTCGTGGAAGTTACAAATTTGGAAGCAACAATGCCGCAATTAGATGTTTTATATATGACGCGCATTCAGCGGGAGCGGTTTACTGATCCGCTGGAATATGACCGGCTTAAGGGTGTCTATGTGTTGACAAAATCCAAACTGAGGCTGGCCAAAAAGGAGTTGCTTGTCATGCATCCACTGCCGCGTGTAGATGAGATTGCGCAGGATGTGGACGATGATCCAAGAGCAGTGTATTTTGATCAAGCTCGCTACGGCATGTTTGCACGAATGGCCCTGCTCATCAAACTGGTGGAGCAGGGAAGAAAAAGACCGGTGCCTCAGATTGTTGGGAGAAAACCGCTGTGCAGCAATCAAAACTGTATTACGCAAACAGAATTGTATTTGCCACCTCTTACAAAGCATATCGGGGGAAAGGATTGCTGTGCGTTTTGCGATAAGGAGATTTGAATGGAAGTTTGCTTGAAACGAGGAGAAGAACAGGATATTTTTCATGGTTCGTTATGGGTCTATGATAATGAGATTGACTGGTATACGGATACTTGTATAGACGGCGGTATTGTAGAGGTTCTGGATAGCCGAAGAAGATTTGTTGCCCGCGGATTTTTTAATTCCAGATCAAGGATTGTAGTTCGAGTATTGACGCAGGACAAAGAAGAGTCGATTGATCGTGCATTTTTTCAACGAAAGCTCATTGCCGCCTGGGAATATCGGAAATCAATTGGACTGACGCATTCGTGTCGAGTGGTGTTTGGAGATTCTGATGGGTTGCCCGGCCTTACAGTGGATAAATTTGGAGAATATCTTTCGTTTCAAATTGTTTCTATGGGGATGGAACAATGGAAAGAAGTCATTTTGGATATTTTAGTGCAGTTGTTTCAGCCGAAAGGAATCTATGAGCGGAACGATCTCCGGATTCGGGAGAAAGAGGGGCTCGATCAGCGCAAGGGCTGTGTCTACGGAGTTGTCCCATCAGAAGTAGAGATTCTGGAACACGATGCAAAAATGCTGGTGAATATTGCGGAAGGACAGAAGACAGGGCATTTTCTGGATCAACAGGAAAACCGTGGGGTGATTCGGGGGTATGTACAAGGAAAAACAGTCCTGGATTTATGTTGCTGTACAGGTGGATTTTCCATTCATGCTGGGCTGTACGGAGCAAAACAGGTGGATGCAGTGGATGCTTCAGAAGCAGCATTGACGCTCCTCCAGCGCAATGCTGCGCACAATCATGTTACGTGCGTGGATACAACCTGTGGGGATGTGTTTGAGCTGGTGCATCAGTATTGTGATGAATGCAGACAATATGACGTGGTTATACTGGATCCTCCAGCATTTGCAAAATCACGTCGAGCGTTGGAGAGCGCTTATAAAGGGTATAAAGAACTTAACTATCGTTGCATGAAATTGACAAAATCAGGAGGCTTTATGCTTACGTTTTCTTGCAGTCAATTTATGACGCGGGAACTGTTTTTAAAAATGCTGCGAGAAGCTGCGACGGACAGCGGTCGGAAAGTTCGATTGATCCAGGAGCTTATGCAGTCACGGGATCATCCGGCGTCCATTGGAGAGCCATCTACATTGTATTTGAAAGGCTGGGTACTGAGCATTCTGTAGACGCAATATTTTTGAAGGGTTTTTGTAAAAAAATCTTGACAAAATACCATGAACATGGTAATATCTAAAGGCTGACATTTCAGCCCGATGCGGGTGTAGTTCAATGGCTAGAATCCCAGCCTTCCAAGCTGGTTGTGTGGGTTCGATTCCCATCACCCGCTCCATGATCTGCGCCAATAGCTCAGCTGGATAGAGCAACTGCCTTCTAAGCAGTAGGTCGGGGGTTCGAGTCCCTCTTGGCGTACCAAGGCAGTCTCTTCTGGCTGCATGGCGCAGAAGAAGAGAATATGGTGGGTGTAGCTCAGTTGGTTAGAGCGCCAGATTGTGGCTCTGGAGGCCGTCGGTTCGACTCCGATCACTCACCCCACTTCTTCTATGTGCGGTGTTTGATGCTGCCGGTTTGCATTTAGGGATGTGGCCAAGTCGGTTAAGGCACCAGACTTTGACTCTGGAACCGTGGGTTCGAGTCCCGCCATCCCTGCCATCTGACCCGCTAGCTCAGTCGGTAGAGCACCTGCCTTTTAAGCAGGGTGTCCGGGGTTCGATTCCCCGGCGGGTCACCAAAAAACCTCTGTAGTTTCAATGACTATAGAGGTTTCTTTGTTTTTTGCTTTATCATTTGTTAGTTACGTGTTAGTGTTAAGACAATCCCCGCTGCCTTTGAGCGGCGGGGATTGTAGTTAACGGGGGTCAGCTCTGGGGTGTATCATGCTCCGGATCGTCGCATTCATTGGGGAATGGCTGCTGGCTGTGAGATATTCCGTGATAGACCTTCAGCGCAGGAGATATGGTACCTGCAATAATTGGACGGGCTGGTGTTTTCGTGTGTTTTGCTTTGCCCTGAAGTTCCGGCACCGGGGGAATCGAATGACCATGCTTTTCGTGCGATGAGTCGTTCCGCTTCATACCCTGTTTTGACATATCGATCACCTCAATCATAGTTTGTCCGAAAAACAGGGAACTATGAGATGCTTATCAAGCAGCTGTGCCACTAAAAAACGCAAAAGCAAGTATCAGGATAATGCCCAGAAGGAACAGAAGACCGAATTTGCGCAAAAGCTTTTTGTCCTGTTCCCTGAGCTCTTGTAGCCTTTTGTCCGTATCAGAATTGGAGTTGTTCAGAGGATAACCGCATTCGGGACAGGCGATGGCCTGATCAGAGATCTGATGGCCGCATTCAGGACAGCGTATCAGAGCCATGGTTTCCCTCCTTTTGCAGAGATGAATATAAATACAAAGATTGGACCAAGGTACGTTCTACCATGCCCAGTGCAATTAAGTGATCCAGATGCGCCATAGCCTCGCCCACAGCAAACCACTTTTGCGGTGTGGGAAAATCCGACCAGTCATGGCAGCGGATATTCCAGGTCATACGTGCGGCGATATCCCAGGCAGTCATTGGAGCCTGGCCGGAGAGAATCCGGAGAATCTCTTCACAGCGTTGGCGATGATGTCGGATCAGAGCCTGACATCTTGCCTGAAATGTAGTGTGTACGGCCCGGTGGGCGGGCAAAGGAAGCGTTACCGGCATAGCCTCCATATGCTGCAGAGACTGAAGATAGTCCCCCAGGGAGTCTGGGACACCGTGCCAACGGGTTATATTTGGAGTAATGTCAAAGAGTACATGATCACCTAAAATGCAGATGCCCGTAGAAGTTTCCAGTAAGCACAGGTGTCCCGGCGTATGGCCTGGCGTCCAGATGGCTTGAAAGCTGTGGCCGCCATAGGAGAATATCTCGCCATCTTTCACAGGAATATAGCCATCGTATGGAACTGGAGAGAGACGCTGTGCCGGATTTTTCTCCGTCAGAACCTGCAACAGCGATTTGGGAAAACCTTCAGCGGCAAAGCGTCGATCAGAATCCCGCCAGGAAAACGTGTTTTGTCTGCCGGGCATATGATTCAGATCATGTTCCCCGATGAAAATTTGGGTACCTGGTTTTGCAATCTCCGGAGCAAGACCGGTATGATCGGAATGTAGATGGGTGAGAAAGATATCAGTGTTGTCCATGGAAATACCGAGTTCTGATAGCCCGAACATTAAGGCGTTGCGGCAGGCGTCTAAGCGGAAGCCGGTATCAATCAGTAAATTTCGATGTCCAATGAGAACGTATGCGTTTAGATTTTTAAGTGGATTATTTGGGAGGGGAATGGGAATTGAAAAAAGATTTTCGGCATGTTGTGCGACCATGATAAAATCATCCTTGTGTGTTGATACCGTTGATTATAGCCCGAAATCGTGCTAGAATCAAGCGATGAAATGGGGGTAAAGAGATGGAATTGGGGCGATTTGCACCAAGTCCCAGTGGCAGGATGCATTTAGGTAACGTCTTTACGGCCTTGCTGGCATGGCTATCAGCCAAACGGACGGGCGGAGAAATTCTGCTCCGTATCGAAGATCTGGACCCGGCTAGAAGCCGGGAGGAATATGCAAACGCTATTATGGCGGATTTTCAGTGGTTGGGTCTAACCTGGGATCGTCAGAGCGAAAACCAGAGCAGGCGAAACGCTATGTATGCAGAGGCGATAGACTGCCTTTGGCGGAAAGGACTTGTCTATCCATGCTATTGCAGCAGAGATCAGTTACATGCGGCTTCCGCGCCCCACGGGTCTGATGGACGGGTTATCTATGCGGGGACTTGCCGTTATCTTACGGAAGCGCAGCGCAGGAACCAACATAAGACGCCGTGTCTGCGGGTCTGCGTACCAGATCAGGAGATTTCCTTTTCAGATGGGCTCCAGGGTCTTCAGTCCATGAATTTGAAACGGGAATGGGGAGACTTTATTATTCGCAGGGCCGATGGTGTGACGGCATATCAGCTGGCGGTTGTGACGGATGATGGGGAAAGCGGCGTGACGCAAGTTGTTCGAGGGAGAGATTTGCTTGCATCCACACCGGCCCAGATTTGGCTATACAATCTTTTGAAATTGAAAGTGCCCCAATTCTACCATGTGCCGATGCTGTTGGCACCGGATGGACGTCGTCTGAGCAAACGGAACCGGGATATAGATTTGGGGATGTTAAAGCTATATTGGAGGCCGGAAAAAATCATTGGATTACTGGCTTCGGCTTGCGGGCTGATAGACCGCTGGGAACCGGTGGCTGCAAGAGACCTGGTATCTGTGTTTTCCTGGGATTTGGTATGTAAGGAAGATATCATCATGGATCCGAAAAAAATGCTGTTTGACTCTGACTTGTAGATGTAAAATGGAATAAATATCCTGATTCCGGGTGAAAATGGTATCAGGAGGTGTTTTATATGGTGAAAGGCGTACAGAAACGGGTTGTGGTGGTACGTTGCCCGGATACCAAGTATTTTGACCAGGCTATTTTTATGGTTCGGGATGACTCTCTCACGGAAGAAGGACGTTCTCCGGAGCAGGTATTAGAAGAAGCCTGCCGGGTAGCGGATGGTTACATCCGTCAAAATGTGGCCTCCCGACATCGACGTATACCGATGCTGATCGGCGGAGGTATTTTACTGGTTGGGATTTTAGCGGCGCTGATTCTATGGTTAATATAAAGCAGCAGGGAATAGTTGATGAAATGGTTTCTGGCAGGGAATCGGGAAATTTCCCGATTCCCTGCCAGCTGCAAATACTAGATACATGCCTTGAATGTTTCGGCAATTTGCCTTTTTATCGCGTTGCCCAGGAGAGCAGGCTGGATTCCTCAGCATCAGCATTGCTGTATTGATAGGCCTGATAGAGAAGGAGTGCAGCTTCCCGGCGGGTCAACGGTGCATTTGGATCTGTGACCGTATAAAGATCTTCCTGGGCCATGGCGGAGACAGCGCCTGTAGCCCATGCGGGAATGCTGCTTTCGGTGGCCATGACAGTTTCAGTACCCGATTGGTCCAGTCCCAGTATGCTGCTTACCATTTTGACGGCTTGGGCCTGCGTAATGTCGCTATTTGCGTTTAGTGCAAGCCCGTCATCAGTGGGAATTCCACGTAAATATCCGCAGCGAAGTGCCGTAGATACATAGGGGCTGAGCCAGTCTGGCGTAGTTTCTTCGTCGACAAATCCTGTAGAGAGAGTCTCCTCTTCTTCGTCAAGGTCCATTAGCCCGGCGCACATAGCAATGAATTCACCGCGGGATACCGTTTCCTCGGGGCAGAACAAAAGCTGACCAGAGACTGTTTCACCGGAGTAGATGCCCTCTTCGCGAAGCCAGACTGCGGCCAGTTGGGCCGGGTCTCCTTCCATGTCTCCATAGGTTTGTTTGTCAGAGGGCTTTTCAATTTCAATGCGAACTGTAGCTTCTTCCGAGACGTTGCCAGCAGAATCTGTAACAGTGTAGACAAAGGAGTCCTTGCCTACTTTATTTTCTGCGGGGGTGTACGTGACGGTACCATCGTCAGCTACGCTGACATTGCCGCGCTTGGGAGCTTTGACAATGTTAATGGTTAAAGGATCATCTTCCGGATCAGAAACCGTCAAGGGCACCTGGCCGGGAATGTTTTTATAGGTTGTAAACTCCGAATCCTCTGCTACCGGGGGATTATTCTGGTTGGAGCCTATTTTCAACGTCATCACAGTATCACGAGGGCCGTCGTCAGAGAGACTCAGGCAGGAGATTACTGCGTCGCCCGTGGTATTTCCGGAGGGCACAAAGGTGAGGGAAGAAATCTGCTCGCTGGTAAGGACATCACCAGCTCGCACCTGTCGATTGCCGAGCATCAGCTTGCCCAGCGATTCATCCGGGACGTCCGTGAGCATGATGCCGGAGCAATCAGAAGCTTGAAAATCGGACTGGGAGAAACAATAGACATCATCCCAGGAGAGAGATTGGTCTGCCGCCATAGCGGGGGTGAAAAGCAGCGCGGCCAAACTGAGAGCCAATAGACCGCGGGTCATGGATAAGCTTGTTTTCATAGCAATACCTCCAATTTAATTTGCAAAGGTATTGTTTGCCTGTTTGAAGAAAATATTCCTGTTATATCCCAAAAATGAATAAAAGAAAGGGACACTGACGGATCAGTGTCCCGGAATCTAAACTGGGAGTTGTATGTATCGCTGTTGAGAATCCGGAGACGGATGCATTTTTACACTGGATATCACACCCATTGCGATAAAAAGCGATAACATGGATGAGCCACCGTAACTGAAGAAGGGCAAAGTCAGACCAATGACGGGCATCAAACCAAGGCACATACCGATGTTGACGATAATTTGGAATAATAACATACCTGAAATGCCGACACAGATTTGACGGTAAAAATAACTTTGAGAGTGAGCGCCAATATAGATGATGCGAAAAATGATAGCTGCCAATAACACAATGCAGAGAAAGCATCCCAGAAAACCAAGTTCCTCGCCAATGACAGCAAAAATAAAATCTGTATGCTGTGCCGGGATTGCGTCTGCCTGTGTTTGCGTACCTTGATAGAGTCCCTGTCCGGTAAGACCGCCTCCGGATATGGCGTTGAGGGAACGCTGTGCCTGATATCGAACCCCTACGCCGGAAGGATCAATACTCTCATCAAAGACGACCAGAATGCGGTTTTTTTGATAATCCTGGATTAAAGAGCTGCTCCAGAGAATTGGGACAATTACGGCCAGTCCGGCACCAGCCACTAGAAACCAGATAAAGCTAAATCCGCCAGCCAACGCCATGACAATAAAGGTGAATACATAAATGAGCGCCACACCTGCGTCCTTGGAGATTACCACAATCAGACCAATGAACAGCGCAGAGATAAAAGCAAGACGGAAAACACAGGGGAAAGAATTGATCCGTTCCTGATAAATGGAAGTGATACGAGCCACGACAATAACATAAATAATTTTGCAGTATTCTGCGGGCTGTATCATGTAATTGATAACCGGAATACGAATCCAGCTCTTATTTCCGGTGCCGTCGTCCATGCCAAAGGGATATAGCAGCGCCAAAAATAAAGCGGCGAAAATTACAATAATAGTGGTGTGCTCTGCTAATATTTCCATATCAATAAATGAAATCAGCACATACAGTATGAGGCCCATGGCCAGCGCAATGAGCTGTTTTGTCACGTAATCCGCAGAGCCGTCCAGATTGGTAGCGCTGGATATCATGATGACGCCGAATACGGAAGCTGCTAGGCATAGGCCCAAAAGGATCCAGTCTGTGCGGAAAAAGAATTTTTTTATTGCGCTAAGCATAATTGCTCCTTTCCTGTAGTTTCTTGTTTTTTCTCATTCTAGCATTTTATTGGGCGGAAGTAAATAAGAAAAGGATTTTTATTTGAGGGAGGATATGCTATAATATTTGGAAGAAAAGACACAGGGGTATGGACAATGGAGTATTATACGCATTCTGAGGAAGAAACCGAACGCCTGGGGGAAATTTTGGCCGGAAAGATCTCTCCGGGAACCATCATTGCCTATGAAGGAGATCTGGGAGCGGGCAAAACAGCGTTTACCCGGGGACTCGCACGGGGACTGGGTGTCACGGATCGAGTTACCAGCCCGACTTATACCATTGTAAATGAGTATGAGGGCAGAATTCCTTTGTTCCATTTTGATATGTATCGACTCTCTTCTTCGGAAGAACTGTTCGACATCGGGTGGGAAGATTACTTGGATCGCAAGGGAATTTTAGCAGTGGAGTGGAGCGAGCGAGTTGCAGATGCATTGGAACACGCACTGCATGTTTCCATTCAAAAGGATCCGGTAGAAGAGAACGGACGTATCATCACGATTGAGGGAGGCGACAATTTTGCGGATCTTGGCCTTTGAATCCTCGGCGAAAGCGGCATCAGTGGCATTGCTGGAGGATGGTGTGCTTTTGGCGGAGAGCTTCCAAAATAACGGGAAAACACACTCTGCCACGTTGATGCCCATGGCGGAGCGTGTACTCAGGGACTGTGAAGTATCTGTGCAGGAGCTGGACTGTGTGGCGGTGGCGATTGGACCGGGGAGTTTTACCGGGGTGCGAATTGGCGTGGCAGCGGCCAAAGGCCTTGCCTGGGCTGCGGAAAAACGTTGCTGCGGGGTCAGCACACTTCAGGCAATGGCGTTTCAAATGAAGCATCTGGCTGGAACGATTTGTCCGGTAATGGATGCTCGGCGAGCCCAGGTCTATCATGCGTTGTTCTTTTCAGATGGGAACGTGTTAACCCGACTTACAGAGGATCAGGCCATTTCGCTTGAGGAATTAAAGAAAGAACTGGAAAATGCCGAAAAACCAATTTTTTTAGTTGGAGATGGCAGCAGATTGTGCTATAATACGTTTAATCTTAGCTTGCCGGGACTTGTCTACCCACCAAGTCACTTGGAAATGCAGCGGGCAAGCGGCGTTGCGATGGCGGCTGCTGTCTTGGTGGAACAGGGAGAGTTTGTTGCACCGGAAAATTTGACGCCGAATTATCTTCGGTTAAGCCAGGCGGAACGAGAGCGGTTGAATCGATTGAATCAAATGTCGAGTCAGTCAAAATTGAAAGGAGACGCATGAAATGGGAGAATTGCATGTTTTAGATCATCCTCTGATTCAGCACAAAGTGTCGATTCTTCGGGATAAAAACACGGGAGTAAAAGAATTTCGTGAAATTGTCGGAGAAATTGCGGCGTTGATGTGCTATGAGGCCACCCGGGATTTGCCCTTAGAGGATGTAGTCATTGAAACCCCTATTGCCAAGGGAACATTTAAACGTCTAGCCGGAAAGAAATTGGCTATTGTTCCAATTTTACGGGCCGGTTTGGGCATGGTGGATACGATTATTGATCTGATTCCATCGGCGAAAGTTGGCCATATCGGGCTGTATCGAGATCCTGAGACGCATAATCCTGTGGAATATTATTGTAAAATGCCGCCTGACATTTCTGAGCGTGAGGTGTTGATTGTAGATCCGATGTTGGCTACCGGTGGTAGCGCATCCGCGGCGATTACTTTTTTAAAAGGGTATGGCTGTAAGAATATCAAACTTATGAACATCATTGGCTGCCCGGAAGGAATTGCCGTGATTCGAAAAGAACATCCAGATGTGGATCTTTATGTGGCCTGTGTGGATGAAAAATTGAACGATGATAAGTACATTGTACCTGGTTTAGGCGATGCGGGAGACCGCATTTTTGGAACCAAGTGAAGAAAAGAAGCGGTGAGGCGACGGCCTCACCGCTTCTTGGTGCTGAGAATCGATTATTCTGCACAGTCCTTTTTGCAGCAACAGAAGATTTTATCCCAGAAGCCGATTACCAGGCAAACAGCCCCGGCTACGGCCAGAGAAGCCCCGACAATTTTCAGTACAAAGCGTGCGACTTTCATAAAAATTCCTCCTTGAGCAAAATTAAAAACGTTTGATGCGAAACCAGTATTCATAGGTTTCGCAATAACCCAGTTTGCGATACATCTCCCGTGCGCCAATATTATCCGAAAGTACCTGGAGATAGGCCCTGTGACAGCCTTGAGCTTTTCCGGCCTGCATGATGGCGGTGCAAATGTCTGCGCCAAGTCCGCGGCGGCGACAGCTGGCATCCACATAGATATCATAAAGCCCCACATGATCCCGTTCCATGACGCCTAGTCCACAAGCTACCATGTTTCCGTGTTCCCAAATGGAGGCAGCAGCAATGGGACAGGCAATATTCTGGAGCATGGTTACAGCCGCTTTCCGTTGAGCATCAGGGGTACCGTTCATGGTAAGAAAACCGTCAAGCCATACGTCACTCATTGTGGTAGCCACGTCTACCGAAATAGCAGGTTGACGGCGGAAGTTTTGAAGATCACAAACAAAAATGTTGCCATCCCGTTCGGTGCCATAGCCAAGCTGGTCTAAAATTGTCTGACATTGTTCTCGCTGCACTTTGTCCATTCCGTCGTGCATTTTGAAAATTGCCATAGAAAGACCGGATTCTCGATATAAATTCTCTACATAGGGGATTTTTTCAGCCGCATGCAATCGCTCCGGATACATGGGATTGGCGCAGTTAACCCGGTAAGTAAACCCGCCGCCAAAGCGCACGCTCCATCCGTCGTACATGATGTTCTGGAGTGCAGGAAACGCATTGTTCTGCAGTTCCTCAAAAAAGGAAATCTCTTCTTGGTGCATGGGAATCACGTCCTTATAATGTTCCTATTCAGAATGTTTTTATTGTACAGCGTTCCTGCTGCTTTTGCAATCATTTTTCGCAGGGAACGCCCAGCAAAAGTGGTTCCAGCTGCGAAAAGGATTTGACAATGGGTGCGCCAGCGGTGCGAAGATCCTGCTCCGATTGATGTCCAATGGCACAGAGAATGCAGTCTGTGCCCATCGCTTGTGCTACGTCGTAATCGTGAAGCGTATCGCCGATCATGACCATATTTTCCGGCGAAATCTGCTGCTGTGAAATCCATCGCTTTGCACGATCTATCTTGCCAACGGCCAATAAATCATCAGCGGCAATGATTTCATCAAAAAACTGTCTTATGCCAAATCGCATTGTATTTTCTTCTATTGGATCCCGGTGGGAGGAGGAGAGGATTACCTGGCGTATACCAATGGACTGAAGATGATGCAGCAAAGGCTGCACGCCGGTGTGGAGCCGGCAAAAGTATTTTGGATAGTATTCACTGAATTCCTGCCCAATTTCGGACATGGATACCTGGCTGAGGTCAAACAGATGCGAATAAAAACGGCTGATGGGGGTGTCCATATAGGCATAGTATTGTTCGAGTGTAATGGGTGGTTGATTCCGTTTTTTCAGAATATCATTGGTAGCGGACAGGGACGCGCCCACATCGTCAGCCAAAGTACCGTTCCAGTCCCAAATGATGCATTGATATGATTTCATAGAAGATTTCCTTGTTATGTAAATTTTTTGAGCCACAAATTTAGTTCTTGCTGATTCTTGAGTTCTGTGATTTTGTTTTGATAAGAATGTAAGCGCTGTTTGACTCCGTCAGAGCCGGCATCATATGCCCGGCTCCATCGAAACATGGCTTGAAGCATGGCAAGGTTCGGTGTGTAAATACAATATTCCCGTCCCAGATGCTGCCGGAACCAACGGGTCAGAATGCGTTGATATCGGATATATTTTGGCGGACACAGCAGGACAATCTCATCAGCCAGATCGCGCCCATGAGAAAAGATTTCTCGCCCCGTATCTTCCATGATCCACTGATCAAGGGATAAAATTTTTTCAAAGATTGCGCTCCACTCAGCCTCCGAGCGCTTGCGATTGCCGGTAGGCGCCGTCGAGTCAGGAAACCGGAGGACTTCATCGAGATGGAACGCTGGAATATTGGTGAGATTGGATAATTGATTGGCCAGCGTGCTTTTTCCGGAGGCCACAGGCCCTACAATGTAGCACTTCATAGAAGATCGTCGGTGCGTGCTGGCGGAATAGAAGGGGTTATTCGCTTCCTCATGAAAAGTTCCTCCGTTTGCTGATAGCCCAATTTGCGATAAAGTGTCTGTGCTTCTGTATTTTTGGCCCCGGTGAACAGTTGAAAGGCATAGATTCCCCGCTGCTGGTAATAATTCTCCAAAAAAGCCATAAGCCGTGAAGCTACGCCCAAACGGCGATATTCTTCCAATACAAATAATTCGGTCATCTCTACATAATCTGCGGTATAGCACATCGAACGAAGGAATTGGCCGCAGAGAAAGCCAGCCGGATTTTGATTGACAAAGGCAATGACTACGGTTTCGCCTCCTGGCGCTGAAAGGCATTGACGGACCCGATCGAATGTGGATTCTCCAGAACCGTTAAAGACCTCGTTCAGATGAAACAATGCGTCAGTGTCAGAAGGAACCGCAAGCCTGACCTCAATATTGGATTGCATATTATGGACCTCCAATGAAGGGAGAGTGTATGATTCAACAAGGTTCAATCGAAAAAATGCAAGAGCGCACATGGGTACGCTCTGCCGTGTTACATCTTCTCCGGAGCTTCGAAGCCCAATAGATCAATGCAGGTTTCCAATACCCGTTTTACCAGTGTGATGAGCGCGACATATCCCCGCTGCTTTGTTTCGTCCGGTTCAGAGAGAATACGGGTTTCATGGTAAAATCGGTTGACTGCAACGCTGAGGTCATAGATATAGGAGCAGACGATGTTCGGCTGTGTATCTCGATAGGCAAGCTGGAGATTATCTGCGAATCGTGAAAGTTGCAGCATCAGATCCTTCTCAATCTGATTTTCCGGAGGAAGGATAGTCAGCGCCTCCGGCATTGAACTTACTTTTTCGGCATATTTGGCCAGAATCGATTTGATCCGTACAATTGTATAGAGAATATATGGCCCGGTGTTGCCCTCAAAGGAACTGAAACGATCCATATCAAAAGCATAGTCCTTTGTGGCCAAGTTGGAAAGGTCGCCATATTTCAACGCTGCCACAGCAATGATCTGGGCGATTTCATCCACTGCGTCACCGGTTATGATGTTGTTTTCCAAAATACGCTGCTTTACCGTGTCGGTAATTTCCGCAATGAGATATTCCAGGCGCATTACGCCGCCGGAACGAGTTTTAAACGGTTTACCGTCCTTGCCGTTCATGGTGCCAAAGCCCAGGAATTGCAGCTGTGTCTCTGGACGGATGATGCCGGATTTTTTTGCGGTGCGGAATACCTGTTCAAAATGCAGCGCCTGCCGTTTGTCCACTACATAAAGGATTTTGTCTGGATGATAATCCTGTTCCCGCTGAACCAGCGTAGCCAAATCTGTAGTGGCATATAGCGTAGCGCCATCGGATTTTAGAATGATGCAGGGAGGAATTTCTTCCTTGTCGCCGGGTTCCTGCACGTTGACAACCAGGGCACCCTGGCTCTCAACGGCATAACCGCCGTCCTTCAGATATTTGACCATATCAGCAATATAGGGTTCTGCATCGCTTTCGCCTTTCCAAAGATCAAATTCTACATTGAGCGCATGATAGTTCTTTTTTAGATCGGCGACGGATACGTTCATGACGTGACGCCAGATGGCCATATAACCGCGTTCTCCCCGCTGGAGTTTCAGCGTTGCTTCATGGGCACGGGCAGAAAAATCCGGATCCTCTTTACTGCGGGCCGATGCGGCTGGATAAATCTGCTCCAGTTCAGAAATGGTGAAGGGAGGTTCTGTGGGGTACTCTCCCTGAAAATCGGGATTAAAATAGGGAAGATCCGGGGCCTTGTCCCGAATGCCTTCGATAATCAGACCCATCTGCAGGCCCCAGTCTCCCAGGTGGACGTCGCCGATCACACGATTGCCAAAATAACGTGCAATGCGCTTCACAGCTTCCCCAATAATAGCGGGACGGATGTGTCCAACATGCAGCGGTTTGGCGACATTGGCGCCGCCATAGTCGATAATGATGGTTTTAGGTATTGGTTCACCTTGTAGACCAAAATGGTCTGAGCATGTCATTTGGTTGACATAATTTGAAACCAGCTCCGGCGCCAGCCGGAGATTGATAAAGCCGGGTTTCACTGCCTCAACAGTGAGAAAGGCGGGATCGTTCTGAAGTTCTGTCACCACCGCCTCAGCAATGGCGATGGGAGCTTGATGGTATTGCTTTGCAGCGGGCATGCTGCCGTTGCATTGGTATTCGCACAGGTCCGGCCGGGCAGATATGCTGACTCGACCGTAAGACGCATCAAATCCAGCCTTTTGGAATGCCTCGGATACGTGTTGAGATATGACATCAATGAGTTTATCCATAACCGTACTTCCTCATTTCTCACAAAATATTGCATTTTATTGTATCACAGATTTTTCCCGCTGTACAGGAAAATACACACTATTGTTTCCGAAAAATATCCAGACTGTGCGCGGTGGCGCCTACCAGATCCGGCCGTTCGCAGACGGTCAGATGATATTTTATAAACATCTGAAATGTAGACTCCTCCATTTCCTCCAGCTCTTTGCGCATAAAATAAGAGATGCCATCCGTGGCGACATAGTGCAATCGTGTAACGGGAAAGTTGGCCATTATACAGTCAATATCTGATTTTCTTACCATTTCAAACAGATCAGAGGGCTTTGAGATAGTCACAAACGTTTCTGGATTCAGCATGCCTTCTGCAAGAACTTTTCGTAGATGTTTATTCTTAAAGACGTATTCCACAATGCTGCCCTCGGCAATGCAGTAAGCTGCCATGACAATGCCGCCCTGCTTTGTTACTCGCAGAGCTTCCGAGATGGCTTGCTTTTTATCTGCCTCTCGGAACAGATGATAGAGGGGGCCTAACAGGAGGGTCAAGTCAAAAGATTCATTTGGCAGCATTTCCAGATCAAGTGCATTGCCTTCCAAGACTTGGATAGTCATATCTGGTGTGATCTTGGTGCGGAGTATATCGAGATTGTGCGGCACCAAATCCACTGCGGTTACATCATAGCCTTCTGCTGCCAGGGAAATGGAATACCGGCCGGTTCCTGCTCCAATTTCCAATATTTTAGTGCCTGACCTGAGATATGTTTGGATATATCGCATGGTGGTGATATATTCCAACTTTCCACGGCGATATAAGGTTAGTCTGCCGTCTTCGTCATAGCTGTCATAATAGCTACAAAGATAATCTTTGAGTTCCATTTTTCAGACTCCTTTCCCCAAAAATAAACAGCGGTACAGGCATGAAAATATGCCCATACCGCTGTAAAAACGTACAAATCTGCTACGTCTTCCGCAAAATGGGCCTACTTCCCACCCAATA